>NZ_KZ454938.1:0-43311 GCF_002797325.1 Bacillus sp. FJAT-45037
GATAAGTTTGGTGGCGATAGCAAAGAGGTCACACCCGTTCCCATGCCGAACACGGACGTTAAGCTCTTTTGCGCCGATGGTAGTTGGGGGCTTCCCCCTGTGAGAGTAGGACGTTGCCAAGCACCTAAAAAGCATTCCATTTATGGGATGCTTTTTTTGTCTATATAAAATGACAGAGCTGCTTAGTAAAATATGTTATCTCAAATCGTCTACTTTACTTGTAGTCATTCGACAATGTGTTGTAAAATCGAATTATTCTAATTTTTTCTGCGTTTATCATTAAAAACAACTTGAAGTATTGATTAAGAGACTAGAGAGACAAATTAAGGAGCGGAGAAAATGCGAGAAAAACAATTTAATACCCAAACAGTACATTTTCAAAAAAAAGAGTCTGCCTATCATGTTAGTAAAGCCAAACCTATTTATCAGACTTCAGCTTTTACGTTTACTGATTTAGATGACATGGAAAGTTTCTATGAAGGAGATAAAAATTATCTTTATTCAAGGTATAGCAATCCAAACACTGATGATTTAGGAATCGGTGTTGCACTTTTAGAAGGTGTTGATGATGGAGTGGCGACTTCATCTGGGATGTCGGCGATTTTAGCTGGTGTTTTAGCTGTAGCCAAAGAAGGCGATCATGTAGTAACTTCTGAAGATTTATATGGAGGAACGTATCAATTATTTGAACAAGAGTTACCCAATATGGGGATTGATGTAAGCTTCGTGTCATTTGAAGATATGGAGGCAGTTGAATCGGCTATAACAAATAAGACAGTATTATTGTATACCGAGTCGATAACGAATCCATTGCTACGTGTTGAGGACATTAAAAAGATTACCTCATTAGCTAAAAAACATAAGCTGCATTCAATGATCGATAATACATTTGCTACTCCGTATTTACTGAAACCAGCAGAGCATGGTGCGGACTTAATCGTTCATAGTGCAACAAAATATATCGGAGGCCACAGTGATGTTAATGCGGGGGTTTTAGTTGGAAAACAGGAGCTCATTCAAAAAGCTAAATCTAAAGTAGTGACACTTGGGTGTAACTTAACCCCATTTGAAGCGTGGTTAGGATGTCGAGGATTAAAAACGTTAGGATTGCGTATGCAAAGGCAATGTGAAAATGCTGCGCTACTTGCTCAAGCATTACGAGATCATCATGGGGTTAGCAAAGTTTATTATCCAGAGGGAGTCTCAGATAAAGGGAACGGAGCTATGGTGAGTATTGATTTAGATGAAAAAATAAACATCGAGTCTTTTTTCCAGCAACTAAGCTGGATAAAAATCGCTCCTACACTGGCTGGTGTGGAAACAACGGTATCTTACCCAATTCGCACGTCACACCGAACCATTCCAGAACGTTTACGTCAACAATTAGGGATTGGAAAGCAATTAGTCCGAATTTCTGTAGGCATTGAAGATCAGCTGGATATTGTAGCAGCATTTACACAAGCTATTGATCAATCGGAGAACAAAAACCTTTAAAGGTTTTTGTTCTCATATAAACCTGTGCTGCGGCAGTTGAATGTTATGACAGCAAGGAGGCGATCATCCTAACGTGCAATCCCCTATACAGCTATTTTTAGTCAGCTTACTGACAGCTTAGACATGATCTTAAAAGCTTTAAATTCAACATTAGAAAGAAAAACAAAAAAACATTTGATTTTTTTGTTGAAACAGTTGCATTAAAAAAAAGCCTATGTTATATTTATATATGTCCTAGAGACAATAAAGTCTGGTGGCGATAGCAAAGAGGTCACACCCGTTCCCATGCCGAACACGGACGTTAAGCTCTTTTGCGCCGATGGTAGTTGGGGGCTTCCCCCTGTGAGAGTAGGACGTTGCCAGGCGAAATAATTTTGTATAAGATATGACATTCTTGTCTATACTACTTATATAATGACGCATGATTGGATCTATGATCTAGCTACAAGAGGAGAGGTTGACTCCTCCGAAATAACATCATCCGAATAACTTTATAACGACGCGGGATGGAGCAGTCTGGTAGCTCGTCGGGCTCATAACCCGAAGGTCGAAGGTTCAAATCCTTCTCCCGCAATACCAAGAAAAAGCTGGAACAGTTATGTTCCAGCTTTTTCTTTTAGTTTGAATGATTAATATGAGTTATCTTGCGCTTTAGATCACAAATCGGCTAAACTAATACAGACACCCTTAGGAAATGGTTCCTAAGGTTTTTTTCAGGAAAGCATTGAGGAGGGCTCGAATTGAACGATGAGTTTTCATTTATCTCGCACATCACACCTGCTAAGCACCATCAACAATCCTTACAAGTTGGTATTGGCGATGATGCGGCAATATACAGTGGGTCGAATCAATATGATGAAGTCGTTTGTGTTGATACAATGGTCGAAGGGGTTCATTTCACGAAAGATACATTGACTAACTTTCAAATTGGGAGGAAGGCGCTTGCCGTAAATGTTAGTGATTTAGCGGCGATGGGGGCTATTCCTCATTATTATCTTGTTTCGTTAGCTACTCCGACTTCTTGGACTGAGTCTGAGTTAAAAGAGATCTATGACGGGATGACGGATCTAGCTGAGCCCTATCAAATGGATTTAATCGGTGGGGACACCGTCTCGACAAAAGGTCCACTTATCTTAACGGTGACAGTGATTGGACGAGTTGAGGCTAATAGAAGATTGTTGCGTTCAACAGCACTACCTGGGGATACCGTTTTCTTAACTGGTGAGGTGGGAGGGTCTGCTACAGGCTTAGCCCTTTTGCTTGAACAAAGTAGACATGCTACATTTACTATAGAAGAAAAGCGACTTATCTTAGCTCATCAAGAACCACAACCTCAAGTTGAAGCTGGTCGGATTATGGCTACAATGAAGGTGCGGATCTCTTTAAATGATGTAAGCGATGGTGTAGCAAGTGAAGCATTTGAATTAGCTGAAGCAAGTGATGTGGGTATTGTTCTTTATGAAGAGAGAATACCACTCCACAAGTCGATGGTAGAAAGAACGAGAAAACAACAAATGGACGCAGCATTGTATGGTGGAGAAGATTTTCAGCTTATTGGAACAATCGAGAGTGAATATTTTGATATGCTTCAGCAGAGGTGTAACGAACAAGGCATTCGACTGACTTCGGTAGGAAAAGTGACTGATGAATCTAAGACGGTACAATTAAAGGTTAAGAACAAGATTTATCAGTTAGAGAAAAAAGGATATAATCATTTTTCTAGATAGGTGATCATAATGATAAAATGGACAATCTCGACACATGCTCCAGAGGAAACAGCACAACTTGCTGAAAAGCTAGGACAGATCTGTGAGCAAGGCGATGTTATTACGTTAGAAGGCGACCTTGGTGCTGGCAAAACGAGCTTTACAAAGGGGTTAGCTAAAGGATTAGGGATTAAGCGAGTAGTAAATAGCCCGACATTTACAATAATTAAAGAATACAAAGGAAGACTTCCGATGTATCATATGGACGTCTATCGTTTAGATAACAGCGAGGATGATCTTGGTTTGGAAGAGTACTTTTATGGAGATGGTGTCTCTGTGATCGAGTGGGCAAGTGTGATTTCTGATCAACTCCCTGCTGATCGATTAGATATTGTTATTAAGCATACAGGGGACACTGAAAGAGAGTTATCCTTTACGGCTCACGGAACGCGATATGAATTTTTAAGTAAGGAGCTTGAAAAATGGGTTACACACTAGCAGTTGACAGTTCATCCTTTGTACTAAGTGTTGCTATAACAGACGGCACAAAAGTTTTAGGGGAAGTGACAACGAATATTAAGAAGAATCATTCGCTCAGGCTCATGCCGGCGATTGAGCAACTTATGAAGGATGTCGAAGTCTCACCTAAAGAATTAATGAAAATTGTCGTGGCAGAGGGGCCAGGATCTTATACGGGTGTCCGAATTGCTGTCACAACAGCGAAAAGTCTAGCGTGGGCTTTAAATATTCCTCTTGTAGGGGTATCCAGTCTAGAAATGCTCGTACAAACAGGAAGATATTTTGACGGGTTTATAGTACCGATCGTCGATGCAAGAAGAGGACAAGTATTTACAACGCTGTACAAGAATGAGAACCAACAAATGATCGAGGTTGAAGAAGATGCTCTTAGAATGCTCACGGTTTGGCTCGAACGTTTAAGAAAGTTAGACGGTTCTATTTTATTTATAGGACAAGATCTCGAATTGCATCGAGATGCAATTTGCGCGGCTCTTGGTGAGCAAGCTCTATTCGCACCGAACTCGATGACCTTACCACGAGCGGGAGAATTAGCAGCTTTAGGACAAGAAAGACAGATGGCAACCTCGATCCATGATTTTGTACCTCGTTATTTAAGGTTGGCAGAGGCGGAGGCCAAATGGCAAAATGAACAAAAAAAAGTGAGTGAGAGTCATGATTGAGCAGGCCAAATCAGTCATCCGTCCAATGACAATCGAGGATATTGAAGCGGTTGTAAAAGTAGAAGAAGATTCATTTGCGACACCTTGGGAACCTGCAATATTTATGAATGAGTTGCACGTCAATAAATTCGCTCATTACTGCGTTTGCGATGTAGATGGAGATGTTGTTGGTTACTGTGGATCATGGGTTATCGGAGAAGATGCACAAATTACAAACATCGCTGTTCATACGTCTAGTAGGGGACAAAAGCGAGGAGAACATTTGCTTATCCATGCAATGGATCATGCTAGAAAACTAGGGGCTCTAAATATGTCATTAGAAGTGCGTGTGTCAAATCAAGTTGCGCAACAGCTTTACAAGAAATTCGGTTTTAAACCTGGTGGTATTCGAAAGAACTATTATACAGATAATCAAGAAGACGCAATGGTCATGTGGGTGAAATTAAATGAAAAAGAATGAATTAATCTTAGCAATTGAAACAAGTTGTGATGAGACATCTGCGGCTGTCATTTTAGATGGACGTGAGATTTTGAGTAATATCGTCTCCTCGCAAATTGAAAGCCATAAGCGATTTGGCGGAGTTGTTCCAGAGATCGCATCGAGGCATCATGTTGAACAGATCACATTGATTATAGAACAAGCGATGAAAGAAGCAAAGGTGACTTTTGAAGAACTTTCTGCGGTTGCTGTAACGGAAGGTCCTGGATTAGTTGGAGCATTATTAATAGGAGTAAGTGCAGCAAAAGCAATTGCCTATGCACATGACTTACCTTTAATTGGAGTTCACCATATTGCAGGGCATATTTATGCGAATCAGTTTGTGAAACAATTGAAGTTTCCGCTACTTACTTTAGTAGTTTCTGGTGGCCATACAGAGCTTGTTTACATGGAGCGTGATGGTTCCTTTGAAATTATCGGAGAAACGCGTGATGACGCTGTAGGAGAAGCTTATGATAAGGTCGCTAGGACATTAGGTCTACCTTATCCAGGCGGTCCTCATATTGATCGCTTAGCACAAGACGGGGAACCGACATTTGACTTACCACGTGCTTGGCTTGAGCCGGATAGCTACGATTTTAGCTTTAGTGGTTTAAAATCAGCTGTTATTAATACGCTTCACAATACAAAACAGCGTGGAGAAAATGTAAACCCTAGTGAGTTAGCGGCTAGTTTCCAAGCAAGTGTGGTCGATGTGTTAGTAACGAAGACGAAAAATGCTCAGGCTCAATTTGGAGTGAAACAAGTCTTGCTAGCTGGTGGTGTCGCAGCTAATAAAGGATTGCGAACAAATCTAGAACAAGCATTTAAAGAGACCGATGTTGAGTTAGTTATACCACCTTTAAACTTATGCACAGACAATGCAGCAATGATTGGCGCGGCAGCTAGTATCAAGTACAAACAAAAAACGTTCTCGAACTATGCCTTAAATGGAAATCCAGGGTTAGACCTCGAGCAACAATAGTGACAAATATAGGTTTAAAACCACTTATTGGAGCAAATGCTAACAATAAGTGGTTTTTTTTAGTGATTTGATAACGGTATTGTCTTGTCCACAGGTTTATCCACAATAATGTGGATAAAGTGGATAACTTTAAAATAAGTCGGTTTAATAAGGTTTACATTGTGGTTAACTTTAGTTGTGGATAAGATGTGATTTATGTGAATTATCGTAAGAATGCTTATAATACAGGGGTTTGTCCTGTGCATAACATTGTGGATAGTGTGGATATGTCAGAAAATTAGACGAAAAGGCTGATACTATGTGGAAGAAAGTCTGTTACGTAGTTATGTTGAGTGTGATGCTGTTTCATCATCCTGTGGATGCGAGGGAGAACAAATCATTAACCATTATTATTGTTCCAGATTTTTCGTTTAATGAGGCGAAGTTACTATGGGAAGAGGGAGAAATACACGCACTATGGGAGCGAGCGGCTATGGGAGCGATGAATATAAAGCCCGATGGACCGTATTCGTATTTAAATAATATGGTCAGTATTAGCAGTGGAGCGCGAGCGAGTGGGGTGAAAGACTGGAATAGCTATGAACAAGAAGAAGTCGTTGATCAGGCTGCAACAGCAAATGAGCTATTGCAACGTTTCAGTGGGAGACAAACCCAATCAGGCCTTATACATCCCCTCCTTCATCGGTTGGTCGAAAAGAATCAGCAATCATCATATCAAGCGACTATAGGTATTCTCGGTGATGCGTTAGAAAAAGCGAATATTAATCGAATGGTGCTTGGACATAGTGATACAAGTGAGAAGGTTCGATATGGTTCTTTACTTGCAATAAATTCCGGTGGATATGTAGAAGGCTATCTTGATGATACAGTGCAAGAGGAGAGTTCGGCTGCCTTTGGACTAGAGATGAATGGAGAGTATCTTCTTAAGCAATCTATAGATCATCGTGGCTTGACCGTCATTGAGTGGGGAGATTTGTATCGATTGTATCAACAACGTATGTGGATGGACCCGATACACTTTAAAGAGGAACGTTTAAAACAACTGCTTCGACTAGAGGACTTTGTTGATAGGTTGGTTCTAGAAACAGACGGTCAAGTGTGGCTATTCTCTCCGATGATGAATAAAGAAGCATATGATGCTAAACAACAGTTAGCTCCTTTTTATATATGGGACGAGGGGATGGCTGGGGCACTGACATCCAAAACGACGAATCAACCTTTTATTATGAGCAACCTCGATGTTATACCTACTATCCTTTCGATGTTTTCAGTGGAAGAACCTGATAATCCTCTTTTGGGTCATGTTGTAAACATCACTCACAGAGGGGTTGTGGATAAGAGTCTCATTTTTGACCACGTTGATGAATTGACGATAATTTACCGAACGAGAGCAAATGTTCTTTCCGCCTATATAACTTCGTTGGTGCTCTTATTACTCGTAGCAGGAGGATTGATGTGGTTTAAGAAGCCAAAAAGCCTAGCTCACACGTTTTTAAAAATCATTGTATTGTCTGCGTTAAGTTCTCCGCTTGCTTTTCTAGTTGGAACCAAGCTACTTATACATATTGGCGTCTTTGGTTTTGTTAGTTTTGTTATTGGGTTCTCTCTTTTATGTGGATATCTATTTCATTGCAATCGTTCGCAAGCAATAGCAACACTAGGAGCGGTGACTTTTTTCTTGATCTCAATTGACTTGCTTTTAGGGACCCCACTTATGCAACGTTCTTACCTTGGCTATGATCCGATTATTGGGGCGCGCTATTACGGGATTGGAAATGAGTATGCCGGTATTTATATTGTTTCAGCTTTTGCGCTTTTAAGTGGCTTTTCATTTGCTAAAAAAAAGCACATTTTGCTGATTGTCGCGATTGTGGGGATCATACAGCTGATTATGCTTGGTCATAGTCAGCTTGGTACAAACGCTGGGGCAACAGTATCAGCAGGGCTCGCTTACTTTTTCTTAATGTATCGCCTCTTATCTGTTAAGTGGTCAATGACACGATTCTTTGTACTAGGAGTAGGATCAATCTTCACCCTGTTCTGTTTACTTTATGTGCTACAATTAACAGGAGATCAAACACATATTGGTGCTGCGTTTCATCGATTGTTGCAAGGAGATCATACCTACATTCAGAACACAGTGGAAAGAAAGCTTGCGATGAATTGGAAGATCTTCCGTCACTCAAACTGGACCCAACTCTTTGTGACAAGTTATATAGTTGGGGCCGTTATGCTTTTTAGACGAACATTCCTAAAAGGTGATGGTAAGGAAACGTGGTTGTTGCAGACGGGGGTTGTGGCTTCTGTGGCACTGCTTCTCTTGAATGATTCAGGTGTGGTCGCTGCAGCAACGTCAATGTTCTGTATTGTTTCGGTTTATTACTATTGGTTGATGGAGCACAAGCAAAAAGGGGAGCATGAAATTGGAGAAGAAAATTAAGCGAGCACGCCTTTTGCGGATTGGGGTTCTCATTGTTTTAGCGATTGGACTATTCTTAGACTACTTTCCGCACTTGGTCAATGGGGGACTCGGAGCGCGAGGAACATTCATTTTAATATTGGTTGCTTTTGTTTTTGCCGTAGCAGCTGAATTTATGATCCCGCGTGAAAAAAGAAAAAGAGAAAGCATTCCATTATGGGAGCATGATCTTTTTTTCATTTTCTATGTGATTGGTTTGATTGCCTTATTGACCTTTGCAGGTGGCGAGTCGCAAGTGGGCTTACACATCACGCATCCAATCCTTTGGGTGTTTGTCGTTTATGCATTTATCAAGTGGAATCTTGATCGTAAACGACATGATGAAGATGAGGAGAAAGAATGAATGAAAAAAGTCTCAAAGCTACTGTAAGAAGTAGATTTGAGACTTTTTGTTTGAAGGGTGGCTGCCATTAAGATTGAAGGGTTTCCCATTCTTCCATTAATTGCTCAATAGAAGATTTTGTTTGATCGATCTTTTGTTGTGTCTCGTGAGCACGCTCATGGTCTGCGTAAACATCGGGATCGCATAACGCTTCTTCGTGAACAGCGAGCATTTCTTCTAATTCTTCAATAGTCGCTTCGATTTCTTCGATACGGCGCAGGCGCTGTCGTTCTAGGCGCTTTGTTTCTTTTTCTTGCTCGAAAGAAAGTTTATCTGACTTTGTTTCTTTGTTAGCAGAACCCCCGTTAGATACGGTGTTGTCTTCTTGCTCCTTTAATAACTGGCGTTGGCGATTTTCTTCTTTTTTCTCTATATAGTAATCATAATCACCTAAATAGTTCGTTACTTGACCACCGTCTAATTCACACACTCTTGTTGCAATCCGATTCAAGAAATAACGATCATGGGAGACAAAGAGAAGTGTGCCAGGATAATGGATCAAGGCAGTTTCCAAAACCTCTTTTGCATCGAGGTCTAAATGGTTTGTTGGTTCATCCATAATGAGTAAGTTTGCTTTTTTCATCATCAGTTTAGCTAGAGCTAACCGAGCTTTTTCTCCGCCGCTTAACGTAGATACAGGCTTTAAAACATCGTCACCTGAGAAAAGAAAGTTTCCTAACACCGTGCGAATTTCTTTTTCAGGTAACAAGGAATGATCATCCCAAAGTTCATGTAAAACAAGTTTGTTGGAAGATAGTTTTGCTTGTTCTTGGTCGTAATAACCGACCTTCACGTTACTACCAAAGCGAATGGTTCCATTTTGAACATCGACTTGTTTTGTGACTGCCTTTAGGATTGTTGATTTCCCAGCACCGTTGGGTCCAATTAACGCGACACTTTCCGCTCTATTTAAATCTAATCTGACATTAGAGAAGATCGTATCTTTCCCATAAGACACTTCTAACTCGTTAATCCTAAGCACTTCATTTCCGCTCTGTTTATCAATCCCAAAGGCGAATGAGGCTGATTTTTCATTGCCATCTGGCGCGTCAAGACGATCCATACGCTCAAGTTGTTTGCGTCTACTTTGTGCACGTTTTGTTGTGGAAGCGCGAGCGATGTTTTTCTGGATGAAATCCTCTAGCTTCGAGACTTCTTCCTGTTGTTTTTCAAATTGCTTCTTTTCTAATTCGTAGCGTTTAGCTTTTTCCTCTAAATAACGGCTATAGTTGCCGACGTATTTTCTCGAGTGCGTGCGAGAGATCTCGACTACTTGTGTTACAATCTTATCTAAAAAATAGCGGTCATGAGAAACGATAAGGATCGCCCCAGGGTAACCTTGGAGATACTGCTCAAGCCATGTTAATGTTTCGATATCAAGATGGTTTGTCGGCTCATCAAGAATGAGTAAATCTGGTTTGGTTAAAAGGAGCTTACCAAGTGCTAAGCGCGTTTTTTGACCACCACTTAAAGTTGATATTTTCGTTGAGTAATCAAACGATCCAAAATGTAGGCCAGCTAAGACACTGCGAATATCTGCCTCGTATTGATAGCCACCTTTATCTTTGAAATCAAGTTGCATCTGATCATATTCTTTTAACAGTTTTTCATAGCTTGTCTGATTCGATAGTAGGGAAGGATCAGACATCTGTTGCTCCATTTCACGGAGTCTTTTCTCCATTTTGATTAGCGGGGCAAAGACAGTCAGCATCTCGTCCCAAATCGATAAGGTAGATACCAGCCCAGTATCTTGAGCAAGGTAGCCCATCTTAACATCTTTTGGTCGTATAATCTCGCCACTATCATAAGAAATTTGACCAGCAATAATTTTTAAAAGAGTTGATTTTCCAGCACCATTGCGACCAACAAGAGCTAAGCGGTCGCCAGTTTGTACTTCTAGTTTAATACTTGATAGAATCTCTTCAGCACCAAATGATTTTGAGAGATTGACACATTGTAATAAAATCATGGATATCCATCAATCCTTACCTGACAATAGTTTTAGTACATTCAGTGTAACGTAAATGAATCTAATCAACAACTTATTGACAAGTAGCTAAAACGATTACATTCATGTGTAAATGGTGTACAATAAAACTAGTCACTGTAAAGGGTTGAGCTAAAATAGAAGTAAATAAAAGAATAGGTATAGATGGATAGATGAAGACTAGCTAGGAGAGGAGGAGATTGCAGTGAAGCTACAACAAGCGAAGATTCCTCAAGCAACAGCCAAACGATTGCCGTTATATTATCGCTTTTTAGAGAACTTACACGCATCAGGAAAACAGCGCGTGTCATCAACTGAATTAAGTGAAGCAGTCAAAGTTGATTCTGCAACGATTCGTCGTGACTTTTCATATTTTGGCGCACTAGGAAAAAAGGGATACGGTTATAACGTAAACTATTTGCTATCATTTTTTAGAGAGACGTTAGACCAGAATGAATTAACAAAAGTCATTCTCGTAGGTGTCGGGAATTTAGGAACCGCATTTTTGCACTACAATTTCTCAAAGAATAACAATACACAGATCGAAATGGCCTTTGATGTTGATCAGGCGAAAATTGGTACAGAAGTCGGCGGAGTGAAGATATATAACTTTGACGATTTAGAGAACATTTTAGATCCTGAGGTGACAGTGGCGATCCTTACTGTTCCGTCACAAGTCGCTCAGAAAAATGCCGACAGACTCGTCGATGCTGGTATTAAAGGTATTTTGAACTTTACACCAGCCAGGTTATCTGTACCTGATTCTGTTCGAGTGCATCACATTGATTTGTCGGTTGAATTACAAGCGCTGGTTTATTTTTTGAAGCATTATCCGTTATAATAGAAGTAGATTGGACAAGGAGGTGCTACCTATGGGTTTAGGTGGAGGAAGTATTCTAATTATTGGACTTGTCGCATTGTTGATTTTCGGACCAAAGAAGCTGCCTGAGTTAGGAAAAGCAGCAGGAAATACTTTGCGTGAATTTAAAAACGCTACTAAAGGCTTGGCTGATGAAGATGAAGACAAAAAGAAAAGCAGCAAAGATCAAGCTTAAGCAGGAAGGGTTTATAAATGGAATCACGTGATATGTCGGTGATGGACCATGTGGGGGAATTACGACGGAGAATTATGATCATCGTTATATTCTTTCTCATTGCGCTCATTGCCGGTTTCTTTTTAGCTACGCCGTTAATAACCTATTTACAAAATGCTCCAACAGCGCAGGACTTACCTATGAACGCGTTTAAGATGACTGATTCGATCAGGATCTTTATGACCTTTGCTTTTGCAAGTGCGCTGATTATGATTTTTCCGATCATCTTATATCAGCTATGGTCGTTTATTCGTCCGGGCTTACATGAGAATGAACAAAAAGCAACACTCGCCTATATACCGATTGCTTTTATCTTATTTTTGATGGGGCTTTCATTCTCATACTTCATTTTGTTCCCCTATATCATTCAATTTATGAGTAACCTCGCAGAGAGATTAGATATTACGGAGCAATACGGGGTAAATGAATACTTTTCTTTCCTGTTTCAAATTACATTACCTTTTGGTCTATTGTTTCAATTGCCAGTCGTTGTGATGTTTTTAACACGATTAGGGTTGATTACACCAGCATTCTTATCTAGCGTAAGAAAACTAGCGTATTTTGTTTTACTCGTTATTGCAGGGTTCATTACGCCACCTGAGCTAATCAGTCATTTGATGGTGACGTTACCGATGCTGCTTTTATATGAATTTAGTATTTGGGTATCAAGGTTAACGTATCGTAAGGTATTGAAGGCACAAAGGTTAATGGAAGAGCAAGAAGAACAAGAAGAACAAAAAAAGCAGGACAAAAAATAAATGAGAACTGCTAGGACATGTAAGCATTGTCCTAGCAGTTTTTTTATTTGGAGCGTAGTTAAACAAACGTTTGATTAACTACGCAATGGTCATAATACGAGCTTTAAGTATTAAATAAACGTTTAATTAATCGGTTCATTTGAACAAAGCAAGGAGGTCTTTATGAGCTTATTTTATAAAATAAAAGTTGAATCATGCTATGATAAAACTAAATCCTTCGAAGAGCGAAATGGTGTGTGATCAATGGGAAAACTAACAGGTAAATGGATGGTTGTTGTTGCCGTATTACTTGGTACCTTTACAATGATTTTAAATAATAGTATGTTGAATCCTGCTGTGCCAAAGTTAATGGAGGTCTTTCAGTCAGATGCTGTGAGTACTGGTTGGGTGATTACGATTTTTATGGTTACGATGGGAATGACGGTACCGATAACAGGGTACCTAGGCGATCGTTTCGGTAAAAAGAAATTATATATTATTGGATTAACGATTTTTGTTATTGGATCTGTACTCGGTTCCTTTTCGTGGAATCTATCTTCTCTGATCTTCTTCCGAGGACTCCAAGGAATGGGTGGCGGAATTATGATGCCCCTTTCTATGGCGCTCATCTTCGAGGCATTTCCTAGGAATGAACGTGGTATGGCTACAGGGGTTTGGGGTATTGCCGCGATGATGGCACCCACGATCGGACCAACAGTGGGTGGTATATTGCTAGAGACGACTAGTTGGCATTATTTATTTTGGTGCAATGTTCCAATTGGTTTACTTGGCCTATGGTTTGCTGTTCGTTATTTACCTGATACTTCGCCGAATCGATCGGTTACATTTGATCGTTACGGATTTGTTACAGTAACAGCTGGCGTTGGTATGATCTTGCTTGCACTCGGAAGAATGTCAGAGCTTGCTCATCTACTTATGCCTATCAATATATTGCTGATTTTATTAGGACTATCTCTTTTAATTGTATTTGTTCAAATTGAAAAGCGAGTGTCACAACCTTTGCTTGATTTATCTCTCTTTAGAATACCGGCCTATAGTTATAGTGTCGTCATTGCAAGTATTACATCGATTAGTTTATTTGCAGGGATTTTCTTAATTCCACTGCTTATTCAGCAAGTGTACGGACTAAGTGCGATTATGACTGGGTTGATTTTTTTGCCATCTGCGTTACTTACAGGACTGTTTATGACGGTTGGTGGCAGGATTTTGGATCGGAAAGGTGCAGGTGGGGTTGTCACGAGTGGATTAATCATCTTATCTGTAAGTACAGTCGCACTCGGATTCCTCACACTAGAGACGTCGCTTATCTTTATTTTTGTAATGATGGCTATCCGTGGGATCGGTGCTGGGCTTAGTACGATGCCAGCAACAACGACAGGGATGAACGCTATTCCAGATCCATTAATTTCTCGTGGGTCGGCTTTAAATAACGTTCTTCGTCAAATGAGTTCCGCTTTAGGCATTGTTTTTATCTCCATCTATTTTGAAGTAAGAAGGGGACAATTAGCAGGAGTGATGTCGACGGAAGAGGCAAGTCTAAAAGCAATAAATGAAGGTTTTATTGTGATCGGACTGCTTACAGCGATCACGATTCCTGCAGCCTTTTTATTAGAGAAACACTCAAAGTTCTCATCAAATTAAGAAGGAGAGGCTAAGAGTTTTAGCCTCCTTCTTTTTGGTTTTGACATCTATGTGATTTAATTCACATAGATGTCAAAATCAAAAACGTTTTCAATTTATTTTCTGTGGTAAGTTAGTTATACAACTTTTCATCAAAAAATGTTGCTAAAGCTTGTGAATGATTGAGCATAAATAGACATTACTTTTACTGATTTTTTAGGAGGGAACAAGATGATTGAGTACGATCCCGTCTTATATAGTCGGCTTTTAACCGGGTTGACTCTTGCTTATCACGTTATTTTTGCCACGATTGGGGTAGGAATTCCGTTAATGATCGCTCTAGCAGAATGGATAGGAATTAAGCGTGATGACGAGCATTATCGCTTACTTGCTAGACGTTGGGCGCGAGGGTTTGTCATTACCGTTGCTATCGGTGTCGTAACCGGAACGGCAATCGGTTTACAGCTAAGTCTACTCTGGCCAAACTTCATGCAAGTAGCAGGTCATGTGATTAGTTTACCGATGTTTATGGAAACTTTTGCGTTTTTCTTTGAAGCCATTTTTCTTGGTATATATCTTTATACATGGGATCGATTTAAAAATAAGATGAGTCACTTTTTATTGTTGATTCCCGTCGTTATAGGTGCCTCTCTATCGGGCTTCTTTATCACGACCGTAAACGCATTTATGAATGCACCTGCTGGGTTTGAAATGGAAAACGGTGTGATTACAAATATAAACCCACTCGCTGCGATGTTTAATCCAGCGACACCTACAAAAGTAGCTCATGTTCTTTCATCGGCTTATTTGACATCAGCATTTGTTTTAGCGGCGATTGCAGCTTATTCGTTGTTAAAAGGAAAAGATCATGTCTACCACAAGAAAGCTCTTCATTTAACGATGACGGTTGCGGCAGTTTTTGCTGTAGCTACAGCAATTATTGGAGACTTTTCAGGGAAGTATTTAGCTGAATATCAACCAGAAAAGCTAGCAGCAGCTGAGTGGCACTTTGAAACATCAGCACAGGCACCTCTAGTATTAGGTGGAATTCTGGATGATGAGGGAAATGTTAGATATGCATTAGAAATCCCTTATGCACTTAGTATTTTAGCGCATGGTGACCCTAATGCTGAGGTCATCGGTTTAGAGGAATTCAATCAAGATGAACTCCCCCCATTGATTGTCCATTATTTCTTTGATGCGATGGTTGGTATTGGGATGTTCTTAGCTTTTGTATCGATAGCCTATGTGGTATTACAGCGTTTCCGTAAGAGGAATGAACATAACCGCTTGTTGTTATGGGGAATTCTCCTTGGAGGGCCGCTTTCTATTTTAGCTATTCAAATGGGTTGGTTCTTTGCAGAGTTGGGAAGACAGCCATGGATTCTGAATGGATATATGACGACAGCTGAAGGGGCGACCACTTCTCCACATGTTGATTTGATGCTGTACTTGTTTATTTTGCTCTATATTATTTTAACGGTGTCTTGTATTACCGTATTGAGAAGAATGTTTAAATCTAATCCAGTAGAACACGAACTTAAAACCCGAGGGATTGAGTAGAAGGAGGAGATACCATGGATTATGAATTAATAGGTATTACGGTTCTGTGGACATTTCTCTATGGCTATTTGATTGTAGCGTCGATCGATTTCGGCGCAGGGTTTTTTAGCTACTTTTCTAGTGTCACAGGGCGTGAACACCTTGTAAATAAAGTAATTAACCGGTACTTGTCGCCAGTTTGGGAAGTGACAAACGTATTCTTAGTCTTTTTCTTTATTGGTATTGTCGGATTCTTTCCTTCAACAGCTTACTATTATGGAACAGCCTTATTGATTCCAGGTAGTATTGCGATCGTTTTGCTTGCTCTACGTGGTTCTTATTATGCGTTTCACCACTATGGAGAAAAAGGGAGCGGCTTTTATCAGTTTTTATATGGAGCAACAGGGCTGTTAATTCCAGCGTCGTTGTCTGTAGTACTTACCATTTCAGAAGGAGGGTTTCTTGTTGTAACTGGAGATCATCTGTATCTTGATTATGGTGCCTTATTTACCAATTTTTATTCATGGACTGTTGTCATTTTAGCAATTGTCAGTGTGCTTTATATCTCTGCATGTTTCCTCACGTTCTATGCGTATAAAGCACGTGATATGGATGCCTATAAGGTCTTACGAGGCTATGCATTGTTCTGGAGCGTTCCAACGATAATGGCTAGTATTTTAGTTTTTCTAGCACTAAATCAACATAACCCTGTTCACTTTGAAAAGATGCTCGATCTTGCTTGGATGTTTACGTTATCCTTTATCTTTTTTGTAGCAGCCGTTTATCTGATCTGGAAAGAGAAGCGATTTGGTTTATCATTTATCTTCGTGATGTTACAGTTCGCGACAGCATTTTATGGGTACGGAGCATCACACTTACCTTACTTGCTCTATCCACACTTAACGATTTATGATGGATTTACAAATGAGACAATGGCCATCACTTTAATTATTGTGTTTATTGCCGGATTGTTCTTGTTGATTCCATCCTTGTATTTACTAATGCGTTTATTCTTGTTTGATAACCAGTATGTTCAAGGCAAAAAATAAGGAGGAGACATATGGACTTTTTCTTAATTATGATTGCACCGATTCTTCTTGTTGTATTATGTGTGCTTGGTTTGTTCCTTTGGGGAGCTAAATCTAAAGAGCCATATCAATAAACTTGCACCACCAGCTAGGTAGCTGGTGGTCTTTCTGTATCTAAGAGGGTAGTACTCAAAGTGTCCAGATGTCTAGTGGGTTGAAAGTACTAAAATAGGGGGAAACTAGTAGTGTTAATCTAGGTGATGCTACTTATTTTTTTAATAAAAGTTTAGTTTTTAGTTGAAAGGGAATAGAATATCAGTTAGTTTTACAAAGAAATACAAAGTTTAATTTGGAGGGTTGAAGGATGAAGTGGTATATAAGCTTGCTAGTAGGGCTGTTTATAATTAGTTTGGTTGCTTGTAGTCAACCGACAAAGAGTTCTACGAATCAGATGAATTCATTCCCAATTGAAGCGGTGGCATCGATACAGATGGCGGAAAAAATGACGGTGTATCTGTGGGAAGATGAGAATGATTTGATGCCCTTAATCTCGCATGATGAAACACCTGAGCTAACAAAGGCTCATAAGGAATTATTGCATCTACTCATTCAAGATGATGACCAAACTCATTTATACGAAGAGTTTGAAGTCAATCATCAAGATTTGCAAGAAGTAGAACTGATTGTAATGGGGGAGAGATCATTTGATGATTCTCCGATCTTTAAACTTGATGACGGTCTTTTTAAGCGTACGTTAGCAGTTCATTCTCTTCGGAGTCAAACGGATTACTTTAAGCGATATATCCAACCAGAGAACCTGTCTAATAACAGCGGAGGCCGTGCGATTGATTTATAAAATTTTAAAATCCTTGTGACATGCAAGGGTTTTTTTGTTTTCTTTTTATGAAGGTTTGCACAGTTTTTCGAATAAAAAAACCATCGTGATTGTACACGATGGAATTGGTTAATCTTCTTTGTTTTGTTTTTTCTTTATTTGTTTGATGACTCGATTAATTCGCCAAAAGCGATAGCTAATCAGAAAATCAAATGCAGCAAAGGCAATGATTAGGTAGGCGAAGAAATCCCACCCTGTTTGATTCACTTTTTGAATGGCGATAATGACAATGATTACCCCAAGAAAGAAATACATCATGGCCATTGCTATTGGAGATACCTTCATAATAATCCTCCAATAATTAAGGATGTTTGCTGCATATCTTCTAGTCGTTCTAACCAATCCTCTAATTGATCAGCAAGGAGAACATTGACGATAGAGACGAATAAGTTTAACGCAATATGCGCAATGATCGGAACGAGAATTCGACCTGTTTTCACATAAAGATAAGCAAAGACAAAGCCCATTGCTGTATAGATCAATAAGTGAGTAAAGTCGAGATGAATCGCGGCGAAAATTAAGGAACTAATAAACCCGGCAATCCAAAAGTTGAAACGTTTATAGAGTGCACCAAAAATGACTAAACGAAACACAATTTCCTCTAATATTGGTCCAATTACAGCCACAACAATAATTAACCACGGAAAGGCTTGAGCCATTTCAACAATTTGTTCCGTATTTTCAGATCCAGGTTCAATGCCGAGTACCAGCATTTCAATTAACGCGGCTACATATTGGGCAGCAAAAACCATAAATACACCGATAATTGACCAACGGACCGCTTCTCCTCGACTCGAACGGCCACGTATTTCATGCCGGTTACGCATATCTGGTCGGAGTAAGAGCAAGATAATTATTAGACCTAATGTAAAGCTCGCGATAAGAGAAATTCCTGGAATGATCTCAGGTGAAACTTCCAATTCTCTTAATAAAATCATAATTGGCAAAGCTGATACTTGCATTATTGCGTACGTAATAAGAATCCACCAATAACGTTTATTCAATGTGCTAACTCCTTTTTTTAGTTTCTTCAATACATTCGATTCAATTCATATATTTTAACATAGCCTATTTAGAAAAGCAGAAGGAATGCCTCGTTTGAAAGCGAATAGTAGTGATGAACTTGTTTTTCTCTATTCATATGAAAATAAATTAAAAAAATAATGCAAATTACTTGCAAAAAGAGAGTGTAATGATTATTATAATAATTGTGTTAGCACTCAATGTGACCGAGTGCTAATAAAGTATATTACATAGGTCTTGAAGGAGGGTGTTTTCCTTGTTAAAGCCATTAGGTGATCGTATTATCATTGAGCAAATTGAATCTGAGGAAAAAACAGCGAGTGGGATTGTACTTCCTGACTCTGCTAAAGAAAAGCCGCAAGAAGGTAAGATTGTAGCTGTTGGAACTGGTCGTGTGACAGACAATGGTGAGCGTATTGCGTTAGAAGTAAAAGAAGGCGATTCAATCATTTTCTCTAAGTATGCTGGTACAGAAGTGAAGTACGGTGGATCTGAATACTTAATTCTTCGTGAAAGCGACATTCTCGCGATTATTGGTTAATCGTTAATAACATTCGTTTATATACACATATTTTCTAGGAGGTCGAAATGATGGCTAAGGATATTAAATTTAGCGAAGACGCACGTCGATCAATGCTACGTGGTGTAGATGCACTAGCAAACGCGGTAAAAGTAACACTTGGACCAAAAGGGCGTAATGTCGTTCTTGAGAAGAAGTTTGGTTCACCGTTAATTACAAATGATGGTGTAACGATTGCAAAGGAAATTGAGCTTGAAGATGCATTTGAAAACATGGGCGCGAAGCTTGTTGCTGAGGTAGCAAGTAAGACGAACGACATCGCTGGTGACGGTACAACGACGGCAACGGTTCTTGCTCAAGCAATGATCCGCGAAGGTCTTAAGAACGTAACATCTGGTGCGAACCCAATGGTGATTCGTAAAGGAATCGAAAAAGCAACAGCTGCTGCAGTAGCTGAACTTAAGTCAATTTCTAAACCAATCGAAGGTAAAGAATCGATTGCACAAGTTGCTGCGATCTCTTCAGCTGATGAAGAAGTTGGTCAAATCATTGCAGAGGCGATGGAGCGTGTTGGTAACGATGGTGTCATCACAATTGAAGAGTCTAAAGGTTTCTCAACAGAGCTAGAAGTTGTAGAAGGTATGCAATTCGATCGTGGATATGCATCTCCTTATATGGTGACAGACTCTGATAAGATGGAAGCTGTTCTTGATAATCCTTACATTCTTATTACAGATAAGAAGATTGCTAACATTCAAGAAGTCCTTCCTGTATTAGAGCAAGTTGTTCAACAAGGTAAGCCGATCTTAATCATCGCTGAAGATGTTGAAGGTGAAGCTCTTGCAACACTTGTTGTAAATAAATTACGTGGTACATTCAATGCAGTAGCAGTAAAAGCTCCTGGATTTGGTGACCGTCGTAAGTCTATGCTTGAAGATATCGCGACGCTAACTGGTGGTGAAGTGATTACAGAAGATCTAGGTTTAGACCTTAAATCTGCAAACATCACTCAACTTGGTCGTGCTGCTAAAGTTGTTGTAACAAAAGAAAACACAACAATCGTCGAAGGTGCAGGCGAGTCAGATCAAATCGCTGCACGTGTAAACCAAATTAAAGGTCAATTAGAAGAAACAACTTCTGACTTCGATAAAGAAAAACTACAAGAGCGCCTAGCTAAGCTTGCTGGCGGTGTAGCGGTTCTTAAAGTTGGTGCTGCAACAGAGACTGAAATGAAAGAGCGCAAGCTTCGTATTGAAGATGCTCTTAACTCAACTCGTGCAGCAGTTGAAGAAGGAATTGTAGCTGGTGGTGGTACAGCGCTTGTTAACGTCATCCGAGCAGTTCAAGCGGTATCTGCTGAAGGCGACGAAGCAACAGGTGTGAACATCGTTCTTCGTGCACTTGAAGAGCCGGTTCGTCAAATTGCACATAATGCTGGTCTTGAGGGTTCTGTAATTGTTGAACGTCTTAAGTCTCAAGAAGTAGGCATTGGTTTCAACGCATCAACTGGCGAGTGGGTAAACATGGTTGAAGCAGGAATCGTTGACCCAACTAAAGTTACACGTTCAGCTCTTCAACATGCGGCAAGTGTATCTGCTATGTTCTTAACAACAGAAGCTGTAATCGCTGAGAAGCCTGAGGAAAACGAAGGCGGCGGCATGCCTGATATGGGCGGCATGGGCGGTATGGGTGGAATGGGCGGCATGATGTAATCTGCCCCTTAAACCCTTGATATGACTGGGTGTTGTAGTAATTTGCTAACAAAATGCTAACATTGTTAAAAGTATAGTGCTTATTTTTAGAGCTTCTCAAAGGTGGATAAACCTTTGGGAAGCTTCTTTTTCATTTAAATAGTCATTTTGTGATTAGTTTTCTGAATGACTTAATTGAATCAATTTCATAAAGCCCAAATCAAAGTGCCGATAAAAGCCGAATTTTCTTCTGACACTTTTTAAAACAAGTGATTAAGCAGCTAGGTTGCCCTTATCTTCAGAAGGAGATTTAGCTATACGATCACACGCGAGCTTCGCTCCGTTATTAACCAATTGTGTCAAATCAAACTGTACCTTTGCTCGCTTTCCTGTGCAGTAACGAACGTTGTTTAACTGGAAGAATCCTTTGAGATAAGTGATGACTCGCTCGACGGAACTTCGTTTCTTGTAGATGGTTTTCCATGCTTTTGAACCTCTGGCTGGAGCTGTGTAACGACGCAAATCAGTGGTAATCTTTACTTTATAACACCTTTTGACACAACGTATCTTCGGCTAGAGGGCAGCCGCTGCACTCTTTCGGACGTGTGTATTTGAGCGTCTCGTACTTAGAGTCATAACTATCATAACGATAGGGATGTTCTCGAACACAAGTAGGGGCAAAGTACGGATCAAATCCTTCCATCTCAGGTTCATTTCTCTTGTTGTAGGCAATGACTGATTGAGCACCCATTCGGTAGATTTGTTCATAAATCGCTGGGTAGTCATACCCCGCATCGAGTGTGCCAAAGCCAATTGGGAGTTTCGATAAACGCTCTTGAACTCCCTTTAATAAAGGGATTGCGGCTTTTCCATCATTTAAGTTTCCAGAAGAAAAGAGCGATTGAAGGATGTATTGACTTTTGGTTCCAACCGCAAAGTGTCCTTTGTAACCAAACCAAAAGACGTTCTTGCCTTCACTGTTTTTCTTGATGCCCCATTTAGGATCGAGAGGAACAGAAGATCGTAGTTCAGCTAATGACACGTCAAGCTGATCTTCTATTTTTTTCTCAAAAATCGGAAGCGCAGCTTCTCGCTCAGTCTGTTCTTGAAGCCATTTTTCCTGCTCCTCTTTGGTTTTTCGCCCACGTTTTTTTGGTGCAGTTTTGGGCTTATCTTTTTTCACTGGTGCTTGATCACGTGCTTCAATATGAGTCGCATCGATGGCGATCGTGTCATCGGTAATAAACCCTTCTTGAATGGCCTGAAGGATGAGCGCGTCTTGAACACGTTCAAGAACAGGTGATTCTGCTAATTTAGAAAGCATTCTTGAATACGAAGCTTCGGATGGAATCGCATCAGACAGAAGAAAACCACAATCTAAACGGAACATATAATCATGTTTGAGACGTTTAATCAAATCCTTTATCGTTGGAATTCGCTCAAGAATTCTAGCGATAAGAGATTAGAACATCGCTGCATAATTAAGTTGAACAGGCGAGCCGTATAAGGCTTTTTTGGAAACAACAGCTAGTACAGGATAGATATCAATCGTTGAAAAGACGGCTTCAAATCGGTGGGTAGGTTCTAAATCATATAAATCTTGCAGGTCAAATAGGCTTCCTTGTCGTATAATAGTCATAAGGGAGTCTTCCTCCAGTCTTTAGTTTGGTTTGGTCACTTAACTAATTCGACTTTTGGGGAGGTACTCCTTTTTTTGTGTCTTGAAAACCTTGCGAGACTAAGGGTTCAAATTATGAAATTCGTTCTATTATTTAATAATTATGGGAGAATTAGGAAACATTTCTACCGAGATATCCCTAGATTTTCAAGCGAAAAGTGTTTAATACTTAGGAGGATAAATTGATGATATATACAATTTCGGAATGTCAATTAGGCATCACTCCATTCTATATACAATTTAGAATTCCTCTGTTTAGTGGGGGAGGGGAATTCATCTAAAATTGTTCAACACTACTTAATGGTTACATTTATATAGTAAAAAAGTAACATATATGTAAACTGATAACGTAAAATTAATACTAAACTACGATATTCGACAGTGTTTGTCATGGTTAGTATATGGTAATTAGGATATAATTATTAATAGTTTCTACTACATATTTAGGGCTATGCGAGGTAAAAATCATGATTTCTACTCCTAAGGACTTACAAAAAATATTACTAGCTTTCCGGTGGATAGTACTATTTACCTTATTTATACTATATGGAAGCACAAGTTTTACTTTAAGCCTACTCATATTTGTATCTATTAACCTACTATGGGCGTTACTTTCTCTTTTTCCTATAAAGATAAAGCAACAACATTGGTTTTTACTTTCTATAGTAGATTTGACTGTGAGTATAGGAATAATATTTTATTTAGGTGAACCAGATAACCCATTTATTCTCTACTCGTTTCTTTCAGTGTTATGGGTAAGTAGCTTTTTTAAGGGGAAATCCATCGTTCAATTCACCACTCTGTTTACAATAACAAGTGCTGTTATGTGGCTATGGTTGTTTTATATTTCTGGTAGTTTTCAACATCAACACCATTTTTTTTTGAAAGCTATATCTGTTTATGTAGTTTATCTATTAGCTATCTGGATCGTACGAGAAGTTAAGAAATCATATAAGCGGTGGGGTAGTGTTGGTATATTCATTCGAACGATTGGTAATTTAACGTCGATAAATGAGTTGTCGTTTAAAGCAGAAAGATTAATAAAGCAGCTCTTTAATCAAAGCCCAGTGTATGTCTGTTGGTTTAACAATCAATCGAGTGAAGATTGGAGTGTAAGTTATTATAAAAGATTGTTAATTGATCAAAAATATGATGAGTATAAAAAAAAGTCACTCGTAAATTTACAAGACTATTTAGGGAATACTCAAAACTTTTTCTTTTTTCCTATTATTTCTAAAAACGAAAAGAGAAATACAGGTGCGGTTTTAATATCACTTAAAGATAAAGGACTCATAAAGGGAATACGTCCTATTTATTTACATATCATCTCAGCTAGTATATTGAATCAGTGCAAACATATTAAGCTTCAACAAGAAGTAGAAAATTCTATGAAAGAAAATGTTCGAAAAAAAATGGCTCAAGACATGCATGATGGACTTGCTCAACAATTATTTTTTTTATCGGCACAGCTTTTTCAAGTGAAGAATAAGGTTAATAAGAGTGATGATGATCATTTGAAGATAATGATAGATAAAATGGAACAACAAGTGAAACAGTGTCACCTTGAAGTTCGAGATTATATTTCCTATTTAAGGGATGAGCATCAATCTGAGAATATAATTGGTGCTATTGAGCAAATGTTGAATAGGGTTAAAAAAACGACAGGAATTAACGTTGACTTTCATTGTAGAGGACACGTTGTAGAAGAGATTGTAAATATAGAAGAGGTTATTTATAGGGTAATTGAAGAAGCGGTTAACAATAGTTTGAAACATGCAACTCCTTCTCATATAGATGTGAATCTCGAAGTGACAATGGTGCAGTGGACAATTAAAGTCAAAGATAATGGTAAAGGAATGGATCAAAAGATTGTCAGCACGTCAACTAAAGAGAGCTTTGGAATGATTGGCTTATACGAACGAGTTGAAAGTGTAGGAGGCAACTTATTTATTCGCTCACAAAAAGGACAAGGGACGGAAATTGTAGCAATAATACCAAGAGGGAGGATACAAGCATTTGTATAATTTAATTATAGCTGACGATCACCAAATCGTTCGGGATGGCTTAAAGCTAATAATAGAAAGTCATGGTGATTATAACATCATAGCCGAAGCGAGTAATGGTGATGAACTTCTTTCGATGACACTAGAACTAAATCCTGATTTAGTCTTGTCAGATTTAAAAATGCCCGGAAATTCAATAATTACAAACTGCCCCATTATGAAAGAAAATAACCCTAATGTTAAGGTAATGGTGTTAACAGCATATGATGATAGTGAAGACATTTATAATGCATTAGATGCTGAAGTTGATGGCTATATCATGAAAGATACGCCTCCAGAGCAAATATTAACTACAATTCAAATGGTATTGATGGGAATATCATGTTTCCAGCCAAAAGTAAATGCTAGAAAAAATCATGAGAAACAGGAAGAAAAAAATGAATTAAATTTAACCCAACGTGAGAAAGAAATCTTCAATAATATTGTAGATAATTTGAGTAATCAGGAAATTGCTGAGAAGCTCTTTATATCAAAAGCAACGGTGAAAACTCACGTAAGCAGTATTTTAAGAAAAACTGGACAACCAAATCGCTCTCAGGCCGTTCTTTATGCTATTAAACAGAATTTAGTGAATGTCCAAATGTAGGGGGCGTTAATATGGATACGTATGATCAAGGAATGAAAGTTAGAGGAGATCTCATACTAGGCGGATTAGCTTGCCTTATGAGCCTTGGTGTTCTTTCAAGCATTATTTTATTTACCATGCATAGAACAGAATATGCGTGGACGATGCTGATTGGCTTCACGTTTGCTGGGTTATTTCATTGGGTATTTTTCATTCTACATAGACAGTTTAATAAGGAAAAAACTTACTACCAACACTTAACAGCGGGTACCGTCTTTCTTCTCTTTTTTTTAGTTACAGTATACAATCCATTGAGTTACTCCGAAATGTGGGTTTATTTACTTTTTTATCCAATCATTCTTGGTTTATTGGAAAGCAAAAAAGTATATATTACCTGGAGTACAATTTTTCTTGCTTTTTACTTTATTTTTTTGTTTTTAGATCCTACTCAAGTTGGTTGGGTAATTGAAAATGCGTTGAGTATCTTAAGTCGCCTCCTCTTCGGTGTAGGAAGTGTAGTTGTAGGCTATCTAATGGTTATGAATTCTTCAGTAGTTAAGACTATAACTATTCACGATACAGAAACACGAAGTAAAGAGCATGTTGTGTATTTATTAAATACATTAGTACCTATTGTAGAAACGAAAACGCAAACGTCGCGTAGTGAGATTGAACAGGCATCAGAGTTAATGAAGAAAATAGTAGCACATTTCCCTGAAGAGAGAATACATGATTGGGAAATTGAATTATTATCACTTGCTCATTATGTTAGTAGGGTTCAGTGGCCAGATTATTTATTTGAGAAAGGTGACAAGCTAACAAGTTATGAGTTTAAAGTTGTTCAAGATCATTGCTTACTAGGTGTAAAGCTACTTGGAAACTTTCCTGCTTTTAGTAAAATTAAGGAAGCTTTTATCAACCATCATGAACGTATTGATGGATCTGGATATCCCTTTAATTTAAAAGAAAAAGATATTTCAACCTTGTCACAAATTTTAGGTATAGTCGAGACATTTTTAGCAATGACAAAGCCGAGGGCATATCGCGAAGAGCATTCAATAGAAGCTGTTCTCAAGGAAATTAAAGAAATGAGTGGAAGAACATATAAGAAAAAAGTTGTAGAAGCGTTAGTAAAAGTACTAGAAACTAAAAGCTCAGTAGAGAGTGAGCGAAATGTAAGTTAAAGAATACGAAGTCACCTCATACTCAAGTATGAGGTGACTTCATTCTCGTTACTAAAGACAATCGTACTGATAGTTGATGCAACTTATAATTTGACTTTGTTATGATAATAGAAATACTTCATTACTGGAGGAGTCAAATGTATCATAAAACATGTAATCACTGTCAGGAGAAATCGTATAGTAGTTCTGGAAAAGGTACATGGCAATGTCCGTATTGTCAAAATGATATGACTTTCCAAAGGGCTATTGCTAATTCTGAACAGCCGGCCTATATTATTCGCTATATCTTATCAAAACTTCAAAAGGAACTCAATCTAAAGACTTAGTTGAGTTTCTTTTTTATATATTAAGAAGCTAAAAGTTGTAAATCCCTCATCCTTCAGTATGAGAGGGAAACTCCACCTATTAGATACCTAGAATCAAACCAGTGCATGATACCCATTACCTTAGATTCGTTTTATGATTATACATGTAAAGTAGCAAGCAAGGAAACAACAGAATTCGAAAAGAATTCGGAGGCAATAAAATGATCAAAAAAGTATTCGGTTTTATTTTTACTGTGATTGTTCTACTTTTTATCGGAGCTGCTTGGATGCTCCACATACTAAGCGATGACAAGAGTCACAACCCAGTCTTTGGTTATCAACCTTTAATTATTCTGTCAAATAGTATGATGCCAGAGTTTAAAGCTAGTGACATGATCATCATTAGGGAATCTGAAACCATTAAGGAAGGTGATATCATAACATTTCGGGCAGATCAAAACTTAGTAACACATAGAGTTATAGATCTGGAAGGTGAATACTTTGAGACAAAGGGTGACAACAATGCATACCCAGATGGAGAGCTTGTACATATGTCCTCAGTGTTAGGCGTTCATCAAATGACAATACCTAACTTCGGAAAGATTTCATCGTTTATTGCTTCACCCATTGGGATGATCTCATTTGTAATTACACCGTTATTGTTAGTATTTATTATCGAGATTTTCAGAAGGTTATTTCCTTCGACAAATAAAACAAACTAAAAAAATTTTAAAACAATATTAGGAGGAATTTAAAATGAACAAAATTCAAAAGACTTTAGTAGGAACAGCACTATCTGCAACATTAATCGCGGGTGTAGGTGTAGGTACGTATTCGAGTTTTAATGATAGACAATCTGTATCAGCAGTATCAACTGAGGCAGCTAGATCTGCGGAACTTATCTTAAATATTGAAGGTAATGGAGAAATAGTTAACGGAAGCGAAGAGTTTACACTATTCTCTGATAGAGATAATCTAGATATTTATCCTGGAGAAACATTAGATGCTAATGCATTCTATATCAAAAATGATGGTACACGTGCATTTGATTTAAGAGTTACTGACAATGGTATCACAGCATTTGATTTTAAACTCGGAAGCACTTCTATTAGAAATAATAGAGAATTCTTTAAACCAATTATAGCTGAAGCAGTATTTACTCATATAGCAGTAGATGGTACAGAGGAAACTCGTGTATTAAAGGATAGCCTTCAAAACAATAATCTTTACTCAATTTTAACAAAAGGCCAACGTACAACTAACCCACTAAGAGAATTTAAAACATTATTACCTGGTGAAAAGATTAGAGTTGAAGTTTCATTAACTCTTGATGAAAGTGCGGGTAACGAGTATCAAGGGTTACCATTAAGTGCATCCTTTAAAACGGAAGCAGTACAAAATAATACAGTTGAAAGATAATAATAATAATAATAATAATAATAATAATACTAGATCCAATGAAAAGAACCAGTGGAACATCTGGTTCTTTTTACAAAGGGGGGAATAATTTGAAGAAATTAATGTTTATATTCATGACCATTTTCTTCGTTGGGTTAAATTCCTCTAAAGTCGATGCGGTTTTTACAAGTGAAGCATCTTTCAGTTCAAATTTCATAAAAACTGCAACGACAGCGGAATTACTAGAGTACACTATTACCGATATACAATACAAAGAGAGAGGAACAGTTCTTGCTAATTTGAATTTACACAATAAAATTAATAATTCAATTCCTATAGAAATCAAGGCCTTAAACATAGTAACTAGTCAGAATAGTTTCTCTCTATCTCCAAATTCTTCTGAAACTATTAAACTGGAACTAGTAGTTCCCAATGGTCAATTTGAGAAGGTTAATAACAATTTACAACTGATTGGATTTTCTGGTGGGTATATTAATGATGCCATCACTCTAGAATTGGATGAGAAAATTTTGGTATATGCAGAAGAAGTAGAGGAAGTGCTACCAGAAATAAGTCAAACTAAAGACGGTGCTATTAGTAGTGACGGTGAGTTTAACGAAGTTACTAATAATGAAGCATCAACGAATGCACCATATTTAAATGAGGAAAAATTAAGCTTAGAAAAATTATCTTCGACTGAACAAGAAACAGAAAGTACAAATAGTGAAATCGCAGAAATCGATCAAGATAATGAAATAGTAAAGGAACAAGAAGAAACTCTTTTATTATCAAGCGTTTCATTAGATGACCGAGGTAGTGATGAAGCAGAGAAGCCGTCATGTTCTTTTGGTGATGTTACAAAGGGAAGTAATGAGGGTATAAATAGTGAAGAAATAGACGAAAAAATACTTGAAGAAGAAGCAAAGACTGGTGACTGTATCGGAGAAGAACCTGAAAAGGTCGAAGAAGAGCAGCAGAACACTAAAACAGAAGCTCTTGAAGAGAGTGCTATCCGAGAAAGTAAAGCGACGATTACAGAAGATAGCGAACTAAAAGAACCTTCAGAGCTAGAAAAAAACGAATTAAATAAAGAGTTACCAGGGAGTAAATAACACCTATATTTAAGGGTTATCTATTTTTTTAGTGCAGTTAAAAGGTGTTGTTGATTTTGGATTCATTTCATTCTAATTTTCAACCGTTCAGTTCTAGAATGGCGTGTGAAGCTACCGTTTCAAACGATGAGCCCGAAATTATTTGATATCAACAGTATCCTTTAACACATCCTTTAGCTTTATCCTAATAATACCAACTTAACAAAACTTTCACACTTAGTTTTCAAACATTTTAGGTTCTCCTTTTTTGCTTGTTTAGTATTCAATTAGATTGGGAGGTCAGACAACGATAAAAAATTGCACATCTAACAAAGACAATTCCGGCTAAAGAAATATATATATTGCGTCAGAAACCACGTTTTACAGTGTTTATCGCAAAGGAAAGATTGAACACCATCGTGGGCGTAGCCTAAAGCCAACTCGAAGAAATCTCCTTAGTATAATAGGGGCAAACGGGGACACTTTTGGAATTAACAAAATAATGGACAAATTATCAATTAAGAAATCGGGACAAATTAAGGATAAAATTATTTATTACACAATAGAATCTTAACATCTATTACAGTCCTTTAATCCAAAACGCATTGCTAACATTTTGCTAACGCAATCTAATGAAGAACGGTTAAATCCCGTTAAAGATTTCACAGTAAGATCTTAACAAAACCTTGAGATTCCGCACGTTTAGCACACCAGGTTAAAGATATTACACACTCCCACCATAGGGGCGGCATGATGTAATTCATGCCCTTATGAAGCCTTTAAATCGAGGGTTTCAGCTATTCTTGCTGGTTTTAAATGGGTCATTGACCACATTTTGGCCACGAACTAATACCTTTTTAGAATAAGCTTCCCACAAGTTCATAAACTTGTGGGGAGCTTTTTTAATTTCTATTAAACAAGAGATCATCTAAAAGCCTTCCCACACTGTGTGGAATGCTTTTTTTTGTTTCAACTGTCTAGATAACGGGGACATATAATCTAAAAGGGAGATGACGATATGAGATATGAAGAATTTAAGATGAGTGTAGCTAATTCTAGGCCTGAGGATTGGTTGTTTGATCATGAGACAGGTGTGTATGTGTTTAAGGAGAATATTTCAATTACGATTGATTCAGATATTACCATCCCAAGCGAAGAATTGAATGAGGAATGGGTGTCAGTCTATGAAGATGAGATGGCTTATGAGAAATTCTTTAATCTTCGCTATAATGGAGTGGCCATCGAGAGATTCCATACGGTAGCAGTAGATGGATTTAGAGTCTTTATTCCTTATCCAGATAAAGAACGAATGACCATTACAGAAGAACAATATCGAATCGCAGATATTGTTAATCTTGTTTATAATGGAGCAGAATTATTAAATTACTTCGGACGGGGAGAATTGAAAGTGGTCATTTAAGCATCCTTGGGGGTGCTTTATTTATGATTTAACGAAAGTACTTTTCTTTTTGACATTTTTCTGCAATTCATAAGATTAATCTTCTACACGAATGGGAAAAGTGAAGATAGGAGGGATGAATAATGAAAAGATATACGGTTACCTTTTATTTTAATGGTGGAGAAAGTGTCGTCTTTGAACTTGAAAGCGGATATGAATTGAATCAACAAATTGATAAAATTCAAACGGCAACATGGTTTGATCACAAAAATCAATTTATAAATATGAATACCGTGACAAGATTTGAGATTGAGGAGCAATAAAAATCCATCTACATAAAAATGTATGTTCCAAAGAAGTGTAGGCTGAGTCTACACTTCTTTTATTTATAGAAATTGGACAACGTGCGAGCAATTCAATGATGGATGAATAACAGAAGATGATCATATTCATTCCGCAATAGAATCAATCGTCGTTTAGATCGTTACAAGTTCCTTTCTTTAAAGAGAGAAGCACCCCTACACGCTGATGTAGGGGTGCTTCTCTCGTAGCTAATTAAAACATCGGGAACACGTATTGAATGAGGAACCATAATAGTCCAAAGAAAATAATAATATAGGCTGCGTATTTAATAAAAGTTGAAGCGACACGACTTGAATCATGTTTCTTCTCTACATGGCGTTCTTCTACATCAACATCTTTTCTCATGTATTACTCCTCCTTTAAAGGCTGTTTTCTTATTTACCTTATTTCCTTTCTTTTAAAAATTGAAACCTATTAATGGATAAGAAAAAATCTTCTACCCATAAAATAAATTTTGAAACGGGTAAAAGAGTTGTATTTTTTAGGTCCCAGCCAGGCTACATAGAGTACTTTTGGCTCCTTTTTTTTAGTTAGGTTTCGTTTTTAAGAAACGCGGGGATTTAGTAACTACAAGACAAAAATGAGATATAAAAAAACACGAAAGGTGATGAGCGAATATGTTATGGACAGTATTAGTGGTATTATTCGTATTATGGTTACTTGGATTTGCATTTGAAGTTGGTGGAGGACTTATTCACTTATTGTTAGTTGTGGCATTAGTTGTCTTCGTTCTTCAACTCTTAACAGGCAGAAGAGCATAACGAAAGCAAGCGTTCTAAACATAGGACGCTTGCTTTTTTTCATGGAATGATACGTTTTGGTCATCCTAAGAACAGTGAAGAAAAAGGAGTGATCAGACATGAGGAAAGTAATTATATTTGTTAGTCTGTGCATCGTTGCATCTTTATGGCCAGTTGGAGTGAGCGCTAAAGAAGTAGTTTACCTAAATCATGAATTGCTCGTACAAGCAAAAGAACTAGCAAGAAAGCTAAATGAATCGACATTGATTATAGTCGACCTCAGAGAAGAGGGCTATCAAGAAGGTCATATTCCAGGCGCTATTCATTTAGATGTCAATGAACTAGTGGACCCTACCCATCCAATTGACGGTTATTTAATTCGACCAGAATCTTTTGAGCAGTTGATGAGTCAATTAGGAGTAGGAAATCATGATGAGGTAATCGTCTACGATGACGGAAGAGATACAGCGGCAACGAGGATGTTTTATGCATTAGAGCTATACGGTCATCAGAACGTTAAAGTGTTAAATGGAGGCTATAAAGCTTGGTTAGCAGCTAGTGGCGATGAAGAAACGGGGACAATTATACCTAAAGAAACTAATTTTAAAGTGAAGAGTACGTTACCACTTGAAGTCGACAAAGACTATGTTCAATCAGCTATGAACCAACCTGGTAAAGTACTCCTTGATGTACGTTCGCATGATGAGTACACAGGAAAAGATGTTCGCGCAAAGCGAGGAGGTCATATTCCTTCTGCGGTTAACCTTGAATGGAACAAAGTACTAACAGATGGTGATGTGCCCGTATTTAAATCAGCGCAAGAAATTGAAGAGTTATTGCAAGAAATAGGAGTGAATAGAGAAATAGAAACGATCATCTACTGTCAGAAGGCGATGCGAGCGTCGCATATGTATTTCACGTTAAGATTGCTTGGTTTTGGACAACTAAAAATGTACGAAGGGTCATGGGAAGAGTGGGGGAATGATCCTGATACACCTATTACAGAAATGCAGTCGATGTAGGACACACAATCTCTCCTATATGATTATTTTATTAGCGAAAGGCGCCTAAGGTCTAGGTGTCTTTTATTGTATGAAGCTGGTCATGATTGCTGGTAGCGAGTAGACTAGAAGTAGAAAATCAATCTGAGAGTGTTTGAGGTGTTTCTTCATGAGTATTGATGCAACTATATTAATTGTCGTAGCCGTAGAAGCTGAGAAAGATGCCATACTAAGAGGGTTAAATAGGGAGCAAGACAATGTGGACGTTTTAGTGGCTGGTGTTGGCATTGCTTCATCAGCAGCAAAGACCTCTCAAAAGCTAGCTGAACGTTCCTATTCACATGTCGTGAGTGCAGGTATAGCGGGTGGATTTATAGAACGAGCGCCAGTTGGGAGTGTCGTTGTTTCAAGTGAGATCATTCAGGCCGATTTTGGGGCGGATTCAGAAGAAGGGTTTCTTCCAATAGAAGAATTGGGATTTGGTAGCTCTATAATCTTAGTTCAGGCAGAAACACAGGACCGTCTCGTACAAGCATTAGAAGAAAGAAAGGTCACGGTCACAAGTGGACAGATCCTTACGCTATCCACGGTAACAGGCACACAGTATGCAACGGATCAATTAAACAAAAGGTATCCACTAGCCGTTGCTGAGGCGATGGAAGGGTTTGGTGTGGCGACCGCCGCGTCTCTGTATAACATACCGGTGTTGGAAGTAAGGACAATTTCAAACCCAATTGGACCACGTGATAGAGAAGCGTGGAAGATCAAGGATGCGCTTGACCAATTAGAAATAGTAAGTAAAACCATTGTGGAGGTGTTAAGATGAAAATCGCATTTTCTCCTTGTCCAAATGACACATTTGTTTTTCACGCAGCGGTTCACGGATTGGTTCCGAACGTGCCTAAGCTTGATGTCACCTATGCGGACATTGACAAGACCAATTATTGGGCCGCCGAAGGTAAAGGGCCAGAGATTCAAAAAATATCTTATGCAGCATTGCCTTGGGTATTAGACGACTATGCGCTTATCCCTTGTGGAGGAGCTTTAGGTCGAGGGTGTGGACCGTTGGTGCTAACAGTTGGAAACGATCAATCTCCAAAAGCCTTATCTGGAAAAAGAGTCGCCGTACCAAGTGAGCGTTCAACCGCGTATTTATTATTTAGACTTTGGGCATCGAAAGTAGTTCCAGGTGGTATAGGTGAAATTGTCGTCATGCCATTTCATGAAATAATGCCTGCGGTTCGTGACGGGAAAATCGATGCCGGCCTAGTGATTCATGAGGCAAGATTCACGTATCAAGCATTTGATTTAAAGATGCTAGTCGATCTTGGACAGTGGTGGGAAGAAGATACACAGTTACCGATCCCACTCGGGGCCATTGTTGCGCATCGTTCTTTAGACACGGTGGCAATAGAAAAATGGATCAGAGCATCTGTTGAATATGCTTGGTCTAATCCGAAAGCATCGGAAGCGTATGTGATGGAACATGCACAAGAGCTTTCCAGAGAAGTCGCTAAATCTCATATTGATCTCTATGTTAATGATTTTACAAGGGATCTCGGTGATGCGGGATTTGATGCAGTAGCTAGTTTACTTGGACGAGCAGGCGCAGAAGGTCTTGTGCCAGAATTCGATCTAGGGTTATTACGTAAATAAACAGACAAGGACAGGTGAAATCTACCTGTTCTTTTTTTGATGTCAACCGAACAGAATCCTTAATTAAACGTTTGTTTAATCCATATACAGGCCTAAATACGAACATACTTCTTAATTAAACGTTTGTTTAAGGTGAAGAAGACCCACATTTCCCTCTTTATACCCGTCACTCACCTAGATTATTCTGCATACCGTAAAGGGATGGTGAATTTTTAAATTGTTCAAGTGCCATTGTGTTCTTACTTAGAACATTTGGTTATTAATCATAAGGAGGAATCAGGTATGTACTCAAACGGAATGTATGATATGAGAAGGCCTTACGGTGGACGACCAGGATGGGGAGGGAGACCAGGATGGGGTGGACGGCGACCATATTGGGGCGGCGGTGCTTTTGCAGGAGGAGTGTTAGGTGGATTACTAGGAAGTGCTCTGTATCAACCCTATGGATACTACCCATATCCAGCACCTTATTATCCATATTATCCGTACCCATACTATTATTAATGTTCAGAAGAGCTGTTTGAGACAGCTCTTCTTTTCCTATCGATCTGTGGCTCATGTTGGTAAAGCAAATGTAACGTACATTTAGATGGATAGATGGTATGATAATGGAAGATACGATGATAACTATCGGTAAATTAGATTCTCAGTGAGTGCTGAATGGAGGATTGAATATGCAAAAAATGACAAATCAAATAGAAGGTATCATTCAAAACATAGAGAAGGTCGTTGTTGGAAAGCGAAGCGAGATCGAACTCAGTTTAGTCGCTTTGTTTGCAGGTGGACATGTTTTACTTGAGGATGTACCAGGCGTTGGAAAGACAGTCATGGTTAAAGCAATTGCTCGTTCACTTGGTGCGGAATTTAAGCGAATTCAGTTCACGCCTGACTTACTACCATCTGATGTAACAGGTGTCTCTATTTATAATCAAAAGACGCAAAGTTTTGAATTTAAGACAGGGCCAATTATGGCAAACGTCGTATTGGCTGATGAAATAAATCGCACGTCTCCAAAAACACAAGCCGCGTTGCTTGAGTCACTAGAGGAAGGACATGTCACAGTTGATGGAGATACCCTTCCGTTACCAACACCATTCTTTGTGATGGCTACACAAAATCCTATCGAATATGCAGGGACGTTCCCCTTACCAGAAGCGCAGCTTGATCGATTTCTTTTGAAAATCCAACTCGGTTATCCATCAGCAGTAGATGAGTTGGAAATATTAAAGCGTGTAGAGTATGGTCATCCTGTTGATCGAGTCGAGCCAGTTATGTCGGTTGATCACGTCATAGCTATTCAAAAGAAAGTAGCTGAGGTGATTGTTGAGGATTCTCTAAAGAGTTATATCATCGATCTCGTCCAAGCTACAAGAAGTCATATAGCTGTGGAGTTAGGAGTCAGTCCTCGTGGAGGGATTGCTCTTATGAAAGCCGCACAAGCATATGCCTTAATTAGAGGGAGAGATTATGTGATTCCAGATGACGTTAAACATGTTGCACGATGGACGATGGCTCATCGCATTATCTTGTCGCCAGAAGCTCGGATGTCTGATATGACCGTAGAATCTGTGATTGGTGATGTATTAGAAGATGTAAGGATCCCTGTGCATAGAAACAAGGTGACGTCGTTGTGAGGGGACAAGCCTTCCGCAATGCCAAATCGATAACTAAAATAGTTATGATTGGATTGGTTTTAGTTATTTCTTATGTGTACGCCATGTTCCAAGGGGGATTTGTGAGCTGGTTTCTTCTTTTAAGTGTTGTTGCGACGATTATGATAACTGTGTTGATGGCTTTGAGTACTTTAAAGGGATTTAAGGTGGAACGCCACTTATCCGGCCAACGTTTAAAGTCGGGAGATACGCTTGGTGTAGAAGTTATTGTGAAAAAACATCGGCTTCATCCGTTTTTTTATGTGAGCGTGGAAGATCAGGTGCCAGAAGCAGGGCAAGTTCAGTTCCACAAAGCTTTGTTTTTCTTTTCGTTTGCTAAAGAACTTCGTTTTCAATACAAAATTAAAAATGTTAAACGAGGCGAGCATCAATGGCAAGAGACAGAACTCGTTTTTGGTGATTTACTTGGCATTTTTGAAAGGAGAGTGCGAGTACATCACGATTCTAGTTTTCTAGTCTACCCAACTTACGCAGAGCTAGATCAGTTACCGGAAACGATGGGGACTCATGTAAAAGAAGGGATGAAATCTCATATGGGTGGTGAGGAAGAAAGGTCACTTGCAGGTGTTCGTGGCTATGTACCAGGTGATCGAATGACAAGCATTGACTGGAAGCAATCAGCTAGAACATCAAAATTGATGACAAAGGAATTTGAAACATACCAACATGAGGGTGTCGTCATTCTGTTTGATCCTTATTTAAAACGTGGAAGTGAAGCGGTTTTTGAACGATCCATCACACTTGCGGCCTCGCTCACTGCTACAGCGGTGAAAATCAACCCCAGAGTAACATTTTCAATTAGGACAAGTAACTGGAAATCTTATGATGTATCGCGACATCAGATGCATCAGGTCCTCCACCTGTTAGCAAAGGTTAAACGTTCAGACGTTGCATTGCCATCTATCCATAGGAAGTATCGTGAGTGGAAAGGGAAGACGGTATATGTCGTTTGTGCAGAGCTAGATGAGGACATGATCAGTGCCTTTGAAGTGATGAAGAAACAACAAGTGACTGTTCAAGTATGCTTAGTGGGTGAAGGTCATTATGATTTTGGTAGTTTACAAGAGCTCAGGCGAAAAGGAATCTTTCCACAAGAGATTCGCATGAGTCATATATAGAGGTGATAACGCTGATAACGAATAGAAAACAAATCGATATAACACGTGACCTCTTTTTGTATGGTTTAAGTTTTATCTTATTACTTGAATGGCTTTGGCCGGTGCCTTATGTAACTGATACAGGATTTTTGCATGTCTTTGTGATGATGACGGCTGCGTTTTTTATTATCACCTTTTTACAGTTACGAGTTTACTTTTCATTGCCTCTAAAAGTAGTAGCGATCATATTTGGGCTATTTTATGTTTTTGTAGAGGGCCCGCTTCTCTCCATGGAATGGGTAAGCTGGCTGCTAGCTGACTTTTTGACAAACATCGGCTTTGTCATGTCTGGTCAATGGGATGCGATGACCGATGTGTTTCGAAGCTTTCTGTTTTTTGCTTTGCTTGCCATTATGAGTTACCTTCTATTTTATTGGACGGTCTATGCACGGCGGATTCTTTTCTTTCTCGTGTTTACGGTCATTTATATAACTGTTATTGATACTTTCACTGTTTACGATGCAACGTATGCCATCATCCGCATTTTTATTATTGGATGCTTGTTGCTTGGGTTCGTCACTCTTTATCGCATGATCGAAAAAGATCGTTGGAATAATGTGCCGGCTTGGTTGCCCGTGAGAATAGCCTCTTTGCTGTTAGTACTCATTGCGGTAGCAGGAGCGATAGGATTTCTAGCTCCTAAGCCAGAACCACAGTGGTCGGATCCAATTCCTTATGTCAAAGCCGCGTTAGGAATAGATGATCCTTCAGGCCAAGGCGGGGGAGAAGGTGTTCAGCGAATTGGTTACGGTGACAATGATGAAGAACTCGGTGGGGGATTTGTCGACGACCAAACACCGCTTTTCTATGCGGCGGTGGAAGAAGGGCGATATTGGCGAGGTGAGACAAAGGATTTTTATACAGGTAGAGGATGGGAAGTAACCACTCCACCAACGCCAGCGGGCGAAATGAGTATAGACGATCTTCAGTCGGGTGGAGCAACATTCACGCTAGGGCGAACAGAGGTAGCCTTTGCTGATGAAGCATCACGGAATTATCCTCATCTCTTTTATCCAGGTACGCTGTTATCAGAAACGGTGAATGAAGAGACGGAAATTATTCGTGATTTGTTTACAGAGAGAGCAGATACATTTCGTAACGAAGGATCAATTGAACTTGTGAATTATTCAATTGAGTATGCAAATCCTACGTTCGATATTGAGGGACTACGATCTGCTGATGAAGAAGAAAGTATGGAGATTGTCGATTACTATACGCAACTACCAGGTGATTTGCCAGATCGTGTCCATGAGCTAGCTGCGCAGTTAACTGAAGATCAAGAAACACGATATGATCAGGTAAGAGCGATTGAAGCGTATTTTCAGAGTCCTGAATTCACGTATGAAACACAAGATGTTCCTGTACCTCAAGAGGATGAAGACTATGTTGATCAATTCTTATTCGAAACGCAAAGAGGATATTGTGATAACTTTTCTACTTCAATGGTTGTCCTCCTTCGGTCTAACGACATTCCTGCTAGATGGGTAAAAGGATTTACTGAAGGTGAGCCGGTCGATACGCTAGAAGATGACCGAGATGTCTATCAAGTGACGAATGGAAATGCTCATTCATGGGTTGAAGTGCATTTCCCAGGTGTAGGATGGGTACCGTTTGAGCCAACGAGAGGTTTTGATGCGACTTATGAATTTGTTGAGACAGAAGAAGAGGGTTCAGAAGAGGAAGATGCGACGGAAGAAGGGGAAGAAGAGGACACAGAAGTAGAGGATGCTTTCGCTCACTTAGAGGATTCAGGATCAGAGTCAACTAGCGGTTCAAGCGATGAGTCGAATTCGTCGTTTTCGATCACGAACTTCTTATTCTTAATAAGTTTAGTGGGGCTAGCCTTGTTAGGTGTGAAAGGTCGAAAAAGAATTGTTGGGTGGTTTACTTTACTCTACTTTAGTAAAAAGGCAGAAACGGAAGCTACCTTTTTAGAAGCATACGTTAAGTTAATGTGGTTCATTGGATTTATTGGATATAAGCGCCAAAATGGGGAGACACTTAGAGAATATGCGATTCGAATCGACCTTCTCCTTGGCGGTACGGATATGATGACAATGACTGAAGAATACGAGCGGATTTACTATGGTAAGAAGGCTTCAAATGAGAGTTGGGGAATTTACAGAAAAAACTGGATTCGAGTAGTAAAGCAAATCAATTCTTGACCACGATATACTGGGTTGTTAAAATTAACCCGTGCTAAAAATGTGAATAGACTTTGAACCTTCGTATATCCTTAGGAATATGGCCTAAGAGTCTCTACCGGATTGCCGTAAATAATCTGACTATGAAGGCAGGATTAGTGTAGCTAGAATTCTGCCTTTGTACGTTTTTTTGACGACGGGTGAATTCTGGCTTTTTCTATATAACGAAGGTTACTTTGAATCTGACTAAGCAAAGGGTGGGTAACATGAAAGAATTAAACCAAGAAATGATCGTTGTCCTTGACTTTGGTGGACAATACAACCAACTAATCACACGTCGTATTCGTGATCTAGGTGTATACAGTGAGCTTCATTCTAGCAAGTTAACAGCTGAGGAAATTAAAGAAATGAATCCTAAAGGCATCATCTTCTCAGGGGGGCCGAATAGTGCCTATGCAGAAGGAGCACCTCAAGTAGACCAGGCGATCTTTGATTTAGGGATTCCGATCTTTGGTATTTGCTACGGAATGCAATTAATGACACAACATTTCGGTGGAAAAGTAGAAGCGGCGAATCACCGTGAGTACGGAAAAGCACTCATTAAGATTGAAAACCAGTCAGATATCTTTAAAGGGTTACCAATTGAACAGTCTGTTTGGATGAGTCATGGTGATCTCATTATTGCACCTCCAGAAGGATTTGTTGTTGATGCGTTTAACCCATCATGCCCAGTCGCTGCGATGAGTAATGAAGAGCGTCATTTATACGGAGTTCAGTTCCACCCAGAAGTTCGTCATTCTGAATTTGGGAATGATATGCTTAAAAACTTTGCATTTGAGATTTGTCAATGTAAGGGTGAATGGTCGATGGAGAACTTCATTGAAGTAGAGATGGAGAAGATTCGTGAGCTAGTTGGTGACAAGAAGGTCCTATGTGCACTAAGTGGTGGAGTAGATTCTTCAGTTGTAGCGGTGCTGCTTCATCAAGCAATCGGTGACCAGTTGACGTGTATGTTTATTGATCATGGTCTTCTACGTAAAGATGAAGCAGAAGGCGTCATGAAAACCTTCAGCGAAGGCTTTAACATGAACGTGATTAAAATTGATGCTCAAGAGCGTTTCCTTTCGAAGCTTAAGGGTGTATCTGACCCAGAAGAAAAACGTAAAATTATCGGGAATGAGTTTATCTATGTTTTTGAAGAAGAGACAAGTCAGTTAACAGATATGAACTTCCTTGCTCAAGGTACCCTTTACACTGATATTATTGAAAGTGGTACAGATACAGCTCAAACAATTAAATCTCACCACAATGTAGGTGGATTACCTGAAGATATGAAGTTTAAGTTGATTGAGCCGTTAAATACATTATTTAAAGATGAAGTACGTGAGTTAGGTTCTGAGCTAGGAATCCCAGATGAGATTGTATGGCGTCAACCTTTCCCAGGTCCAGGACTAGGGATCCGCGTCCTTGGAGAAATCACCGACGAGAAGCTTGAGATTGTACGTGAGTCGGATGCGATCTTACGTGAAGAGATTAAAAAAGCTGGTTTAGATCGTGAAATCTGGCAGTATTTCACGGCGCTTCCTAACATGCGAAGTGTTGGTGTCATGGGAGATGCGCGCACATACGATTATACAGTCGGAATTCGTGCGGTGACGTCTATTGATGGCATGACTTCAGACTGGGCTCGTATTCCTTGGGATGTTCTTGAGATCATCTCCACGCGTATCGTAAATGAAGTAAAACATGTAAACCGAGTGGTGTATGATGTAACATCTAAGCCGCCAGCAACAATTGAGTGGGAATAAACGAACGAAATAAGAACTTTAATTAAAAATGTTCGGAAATAAGATTGACAAACACAGACCTGATTGATAGACTTCTTTATAGATAAATAAAGAACGTCATTTCGTATAACTGCAGGAATAAGGCCTGCGAGTCTCTACCAAGCTACCGTAAATAGCTTGACTACGTAAATTCAGGTTCTCTCCTAGGTATAGTTCTAGGGGGGCATGTATTTATAAGTGGTTAAGCTTTGGGTAGATTGTTACTCAAAGCTTTTTTGTTATGACGACGTGACGATTTCATTTTAATCATGGGGGAAAAGAAAATGGATCGTTTTTTTGGATTTAAAGAAAGCGGAACGACATATCGTAGGGAAACAGTAGCGGGTGTGACAACCTTTTTAGCAATGGCGTATATTCTATTTGTAAACCCGCTTATCTTATCGGATGCAGGGATGGATATCGGGGCGATATTTACAGCTACAGCATTAGCCGCGGCAATTGGTACATTAATCATGGGGGTTGCAGCTAATTATCCGATCGCCCTCGCCCCTGGAATGGGTTTGAATGCATTCTTTGCTTATTCTGTTGTTCTTGGGATGGGTATTGATTGGCAAGTTGCGTTGTTTGGTGTGTTTATGTCTGGTATTATCTTTATCTTTATTACTATTTTTCGGATTCGTGAGTTAATCATTAATGCGATTCCTGCTGAAATGAAATACGCAGCAGCAGCGGGTATTGGTTTGTTTATTGCATTTATCGGATTGAAGAATGCTGGAGTTGTCGTACCTTATGAAGCGACAGCTGTAACGTTAGGCGATATGACAGCGGGCCCAACGCTTCTAGCATTATTTGGTCTTGTTGTGACAGTTATCTTTATGGTAAGGGGATACAAAGGCGGGATCTTCTACGGAATGATCATTACGTCGCTTGCTGGGATTGCGACAGGGATCATTGGAATGCCAAGCCAGATTGTTGGTTCTATTCCAAGTCTTGCACCAACGTTCGGTCAAGCATTTGCGATTGATTGGTCAACGGTATTCACTATTCAACTATTAGTCGTCATCTTAACGTTCTTATTTGTAGATTTCTTTGATACAGCAGGTACATTATATGCGGTTGCGAACCAAGCTGGGTTTGTGAAAGATAATAAGTTGCCAAGAGCAGGCAAAGCGCTCTTGGCTGACTCAAGCGCCACATCAATCGGAGCGATTCTTGGTACGTCAACTACTACAGCATATATCGAATCTTCATCAGGTGTTGCTGCAGGCGGGCGAACTGGTTTTACGTCCGTAGTAACAGCGGGATTATTCCTAGTTGCACTCTTCTTCTCTCCGTTACTAGCAGTTGTGACAGAACAAGTAACAGCACCTGCGTTAATTATTGTTGGTGTGCTCATGGCTTCATCACTTGGATTGATTGACTGGAAAAAATTTGAGATTGCTGTACCGGCATTTTTAACGATTATAGCGATGCCGCTTACGTACAGTATCGCAACGGGAATTGCACTTGGTTTTATTATGTACCCGATCACGATGCTCTTTAAAGGTAGAGGAAAAGAAGTCCACCCAATTATGTACGGATTATTCTTCGTATTCCTTGCTTACTTCTTGTTCTTAACTGAATAGCAACTATCGAAGACTTACTCTTTAGAGTGGGTCTTTTTCTTTTGCTGGTGTTTTTTCGTTGTGAACAGCTATTCGGTAATGTTGGTTTTTATTCGATAGGGTGAAGATGAAAAGGTAGTAGTTATAGAGGGAATAAAAATTTATTCATTCTATTGTTGTTTTTGTATTGACGGTTGTCTGATGTTGCTGTAAAATTATAACTCGTTGCTAGGAAAAGCAACACAGCAACAAAAAAACATTTTTAAAAAGTTGTTGACTTTTGAATCTGAGATTGATAAGATAATAAAGTCGCTAACAACGACACAACAAAAACGTTCTTTGAAAACTGAACAAAAGCCAAGCGAAAAAATGAGATACATGATATCTCGTCAATGTTTTATTTTGAGCAATCAAACACTTTTATGGAGAGTTTGATCCTGGCTCAGGACGAACGCTGGCGGCGTGCCTAATACATGCAAGTCGAGCGGATCAAAGGGAGCTTGCTCCCTTTGATTAGCGGCGGACGGGTGAGTAACACGTGGGCAACCTACCTATAAGATTGGGATAACTCCGGGAAACCGGGGCTAATACCGGGTAATCCGTTTCTCCTCATGGAGGGACG
>NZ_NISN01000004.1 GCF_002797325.1 Bacillus sp. FJAT-45037
ACCCAAAACAATGATTTGCAAGCAAAAGTAGATGAAGCTGCTCCATTTTTCAAATTGAAAGATGAGGAGCGTATGCAAAAAGAAGAAGAAGCAAAAGCTGCAGAAGAAAAACGTTTAGCTGAAAAAAAGGCAAAGCAAGAAGAAGAAGCAAAAGCTGCAGAAGAAAAACGTTTAGCTGAAGAAAAGGTAAAGCAAGAAGAAGAAGCAAAAGCTAAAGCGGAAGCAGAAGCAAAGATAAAGCAAGGCTATGATACGGGAATTACTTATAATCAGTTAGCGAGAACACCAGATGAATATACTGGTGAAAAAGTGAAATTCCGTGGTAAGGTGGTTCAAGTCATGGAAGGTGATGGTGAAACTCAAATTAGACTGGCTGTTAGTGACGATTACGACACTATTATATTTGGAGCATTTGATACTTCTATTATTTCATCCAGAGTTTTAGAAGATGATATGATTACTATTTATGGAACATCAACTGGATTAATTACTTACGATTCTACGATGGGTGGTCAGATATCTATTCCTGGTGTCATTATCGATAAGATAGACCAGTAACAAATATAAAAGCTCATGATAAACGAATAACTATGCTTCAACTTATATTGGTGAAAAGTAGATGCTAGTGAATGGAGAATGAGAGAAATATTTAACGGATATTAAGCTAACGAGGTTCTTTAGCTAAACTAAGGGTTGCTGCGGCAATCCTTTTTCTTGTTGTGCTAATAGCAAGAAGCGGAGGTTTTTTGAGTAAATCATGAATAGACATACAACCGCAAACACTAAGAATGGTTGTAGCTTGAGTTCTTGGAGTCCAACGCTTACGGATAGTTATTACAACGAACGTTCATTCCAACGTTTACTTCATCGATCCCAAATTATCTAAGTTGATGATTTATCGGAGTAATAAGAGCGAAATAGAGGCTGTCCACAAGGGCAGCTTCTATTTATATCTTCTTATTTTTTTAAAAAAACTAGACAGCATTAAAAACAAAACATTGTATGTAACCGATGAATTGTACATATTAGACTGAAATGAAAAAGAGAATTAGGAGAGTATAGTGGGAGTGGGTGTTGCGGAACTAAAGAGGATCGAGCGTACTTGACACAAAAAAGTGATTGTTTTTGCGTTCTTTTCGCCGTTCTTTTTTTTTCTGTTGTATGTCTAGCAGGTGTTTGTAACAATAACGAACATCTTTCATTTCATCATTACTTATACTTTTCATATGACAAACCTTGTTTCGGATCTGGATTAAGTTATAGAATTTTTCTATCGTAAGTGGTGTATCTATGGAACTTCCGTATTGGATCGTTAATTGGATCAATTCTGTAAGGTTCAGATCAACGTTCTTTATATGAGGCTTTAACGTTGATACTTTCAATTTTAATCTCGATTCAATTTCATAAATCATTTTGTACGCCTCAATATTTCTCTCGGGTGCATCGAACATGTTTGTATCCCCCTCAATTTTTGTTAAAGAATATTTCTACAAAATGATGAAGATTCCTTTTAACTTGCTGCAATCAGAAGATGAATTTCAATAAAAAAACTGCCTCAAATGGTAAAAGTCCATTTGAGGCAGTTTCATTATCGCTTAGATATTCGTAAGTGAAAATAACTTATAAAGAACAACGCCGTAAGTAAGTTATAAGGCTTGCGGCCTTAGCCGCGGGAGTGTCAATAAATAACCATATGACCCAAAGGTAGCTAAGAACTGACTCTAAATTTTTTAAATATGACCAGGAATATTGTAAATACCAGAAGAAGCAACAGAATGATGACCAGGAATATTGTAAATACCAGAAGAAGCAACAGAATGATGACCAGGGATATTGTAAGTATCAGAAGTAGCAACAGAATGAGAAACGCCACAACTAACGACACCTAATAAAATAACTTTCATTAAATAATTCTTTGTTTTTTTCATAATAAACATTACCATCCTTGTATGAATATTTTTATTTATATTTTATAATAACATAGTATATTATAGTTTGATTAATATCAATATATTATAATATTTTTATATAAATATTAATAAATAAAATAAATATTGATAAAAGCCGAAAGCATTATTATGCTTTCGGCTTTTATGATGGTCTTTGTGTAGAGAAATTATTAAAATAACTTTTTTCTGCTCATTTATTTAAATTAATTTTTCTAATTGCTCGTTTACAATATTTATCATATTATTATTTCCTTGAACTTTATATATAGAAAGAGCTGTCTGGATATTGGTTAAGCCTTCTTCCTTCTTATTAAGTTTAATTAAGTTATAACCTACTTGGTAGTAGCTATCGGCCAGTAAGTAAAGAGTATCCTTTTTTACACAAATAGATATAGCTTTTAAACAGTATACCTTTGACTCATAATATTTTTCTAAATACGACAGAGTTTGGGATAGGCCGAATAATATTTTTATTTCAGTTTGGTAATCACCTATATTTTCAAGTGTTAATAATTGTTCCCAAGCTTCTTTAAATAAATCATATGCTTTAGAAAAAAGTTTTTCTTCTTGATGAATTATTGCAATACTTGTTTTGATATTTATGTTTTGGAGTATATCAAGAAACGTGGTGCTCTCGATAATTAATTCCTCGAGGAGGCGAATGCTTTCCTCAAAGTTGTTAGAGAGATAATAAACCGATATACCTCTGTTCCATAATAGAAAACGCTGTTCATAGGGTGAAAATCTATGACGATTAACTTCTAATTCGTTTTCTACAATGTATTTAATAGACGTATAATTCCTCTGAGATTTTAACTGTTTAATCATATTTTGAATCTCATTAAAATGATCACTAGGTTTGTTAGGATTTAATTCAAAGAAATAATTCATATCAACTAATAATTTTTTGCTTATTTCAAATAAGACTGTGCATGAGGGGTTTAATGAGCCTTTTTCGATATTACTAATTTGAGCTTGCGTACATATACCTGAAGCTAAATCTTTCTGAGTAAGTCCAAGCTCTAACCTTCTTTTTTTAATATTTCCCCCAATATTATTTTCCAAATAATTCCCCTCCTCTAATATCCATCTCTATAATAATTATTAATTTATATATTGTTAAATAGTATTTTACATTTAATTATTGATCAATTAAACATACTTTATACATTCAGTTAATCAGCACTATAGTTTATAAGTATTCAGTAGGGTGAAATTACATAAATAATTACACATCTTTTACAAAAAGATAATTTCACATAGAAAAAGAAAGCAGAAAAGACACACTCTTATAAGCAACTATCATTTCTGAGGATTGTCAGCTATAAACTAGACAACTGTCTTAAGGTGTTCAAGTTTGAATTCGATTGGGCTTAGATAGCCTAAGGTTCCCTTCAAGGCAATCAAAATGACGGCCTCTAATGAATTTCGTTTTTATGACCTTAAAAGTGACTTCCTCCACCGCATTATCATAACATTCTTTCATACTTAACGAACTTTGGATATTAGATGTCGCTAATGCAACATTAATGAGCTTGTTTTTGAATTCACTTCCATGATCTATCTGCAAAAGCTTAATCTTAAATAGGTGCGTTTTTATAGATGTTATAGCACGATAAACTATTAAAGCATTTTTATGAGGACCGACACTATATCCATTGAGTTTACGGTTAAAGAGATCAATAAATACACATATGTATTGCCATTTTTTATTGATTCTCACATAGGTTAAATCACTTACAACGATTGATATTGATTCACCTTGAGTGAATTGGCGGTTAACTCATTTTTTTGCTCTGATTCGTTTGTTCCGCTAGTATGTGTTTTGAATTGTGCTAGGGTATAGTTAGAAACCAGTCCCTGTTCTTTCATTATGCGTCCTATTCGACGTCTAAAAATGATCTTTCCACGTTTGTTTAATTCTTTTTTATTCTTACGAGTCCCATAGTTTTGGAAACTTGAATGGGAGATCTCTATATAATATCTGAGGATGGCTGTTATTGGTTTATCAATTAACCTTCGGCATAATCATAAATAGAGGATTCTTTTATTTTGAACCACACAGTTTGAGAATCATTTCCTCATTATCCTCCCAGATAGGATTTTCAGTAAAACTCTCACCCAGTTGAGCTGCTTTTTCAAGAGTATCTCTTATCAAGGTGGTATCGGCTGAGTCATATATGCTGGTTGTTGTAGCATTTACATGGCCGAGAAAGTGCTTTATATAGGAAAGAGGGGTATCTGATTAGTACAAATGCATGGCCCTGTAATGCCTAAATAAATGTGCATATACTCTATCAGGAACTTCTGGACAAAGAATTCTTGCCTGAAATTTCATAATTATCGGGTGACATAGCACCCATTTTCTCTTTAATTACCGTATAAAACAGATAGTCATCAGTGTTTGTAGGATATGTTCAAACCGATCCATACCGATCCATACCGATAGACTGTAGATGCGCTATGTTGAATTGGTTATATTGCTTCCTTAGTTTGGGTAATCAACTCAGTCAGTAAAATTTCTTTCATGTATTTTGCCTCCATAATTAAACTTCGGAATAATCCTTCGGTTTGCGGACACGGCTTGGAACAATCACTTTATGATAATAATCAGTTAGCTCTTTATAGGCTTTCTGCAGAACTGGTTCACCTCGTAGAGGTTTGGTGACACCCACTTTCAGATTATCAGACCCCATCGTCTCAGGTACGCCTCCAAAATACTCCCAAGCATGAATATGCGCAGTAAGACAGTTTGGAGACTTCATGTCTATAAACGCTTTAACATAGCTGTACTGACTGTTGGGCAGCGTAGCGATAAACAAAACTGGTATCTCTCCCCCTGTGGCTCGGTCGTGTAGAACCTGGCCTGCCCAGTCAACTTCAATAACTTCACCAGGCTTACGACGTATTGGCATTGTCGTCTTATATTTCTTTGCGTAAATCCCTTCAGTGTAACTTTTTTCTTTTGAAGTTCTTTGTGTATCTTTTCACAGTCTACCGGATAATAACCTTTCTCTAAAAGAAATGTCATGCAATTACGCAGTCTTCTCAATTATACAGGGAGGTAATTATTTATATAACACAAGTGGCGCACTTTGTGGCTTTCTTATCCGCAATAGGTGCCTCAAAGTTTGCACTAGTGGTTCATTCTGTCTGCAATATTCACTTTGCAAACCATACTTGTGACTCAAGGGTTGATAGGTTGTGAATATATGTTTCTTTAATAATGATATTGACTTTTTATATAAAATAATTATACTTAGCATAAGTATTATAATTAATTTATATACTTAATATTTTGAAAGGAGGAATAAAAATGAAAATTGAAGAATTAGAGCTAGAAGTAGAACTAGATGAGCTAGTACACCGTTGCTAATAAAAAGGTACATAATTATAAATGAAAGGAGGAATAAAAAATGAAAATTGAAGAATTAGAGCTAGAAGTAGAACTAGATGAGCTAGTGCACCGTTGCTAATAAAAAGGTACATAATTATAAATGAAAGGAGGAATAAAAAATGAAAATTGAAGAATTAGAGCTAGAAGTAGAACTAGATGAGCTAGTACACCGTTGCTAATATTTTTATTGAGGAGTAGGTATTAATATCTACTCCTCAAATATTAAATAAGGAGTAGATTATTATGCAAGAATATATTTTTAAAGATTATGTTTCTATAGTTAATGATGAGGAATATCTATATATTTTGGGTGAAAAGGTAATAAGAATAGAAAATAATTCTTTGAATTCTAGAGTTATAAACCTCTATAAAGATGGTACAAATCTAGAGGAAGTTGCTAAACTTATAGGAAATGAAGATGTTAACAGGCTTCATAAGATATTTTTGAATAATAATCTCGTTTCCCAGAAATGGAGGCATGATTTTAAAGATACTATCGTTGAAAAACAACTTTATCATTTTGAGAAACACAATGTTGATCCGTCAAAATTGCAAAAGGAAATTACAAAATTGAGAATAGGAATAATTGGAGCAGGTGGGTTGGGATCTATAATCGTACAAAATCTGATAGGAGCAGGTTTTTCTAATTTTACAATAATAGATTATGATGAAGTTCAAATACATAATTTAAATCGTCAATACACATTCAATTTAGAATCTATTGGGAAGTTGAAAGTAGATGAGATAAAGAAATACATAAATTCAATTAATACGAAATGCAAAGTTACTACCTATAATTTAAAAATAAACACTCAAGATGACTTGAACTTTCTTCAAGACCACGACTTAGATTTAATAATTAATGCAGCGGACCAACCATATAACATATCTGAAATTGTATTTGATTATGCGATGAAGTCGAGTGTAGCTTTTATTACAGGTGGAGTAGGTATTAAAGGTGGGTTTTGGGGGCCATTAATTGATAGTGAATTGTATAATCGGGGAGTTAGACATTCTACAAACCAGCTTAACAGAAAACCTATAAAAGGGTCAATGGGGGCTACAAACTCCATAATAGCTAGTTTATTAGCTTACGATATAATTAGATATTTTACAGGGGAAGAAGTTTATTGTTATGGTCAAAAAGTTTTTATTGATCTGAAAGATCTTACTTTTAGAAAAGAAAAAATGAAAGAGCTGATTTAATGATCTCTTATTTCAGAGAAGAGCCGACCCGAGAGGATCAAGTTATAATAGAGATTGATAGTATCCCCGATATGCTAAATCCGGTTGTTACTCATGATTACACAAGTAGATTTATCTGTAGTGCAATGTACCAACGCTTAAACGAAACAAATTGCGAGATCCTTGATATGAATTCAACTGTCTACAATATTACACTAAAAGAAAACTATATAGGAACAGCTCAAGAACTTAAAAATTGTATCTTATATCATTTAGATAGAAATAATAAGAGTAATTATTTAAGGCAATTACTTATGATCAAAAATTCTTATTCTTTCGTTGTGAATCAATCTTCAGTTAATGATATAGGTATAACTGTTAAAGATGATAAAGTACTGGAAATTGAACTGGAATATCCTAATGTATCTTTTGTTAATACAATTCAGAACTTGTATATAGTACCTATGGAAGATGGGGAACCTATACAGAATGGTCCCTACATATTAGAAAAGGTAGAACATGATAGCATACTTTTGCTTAGAAACACTAAATTTATAACTCATGACAATTTAGATGGTATGAAGTTAGTAGATAAAATAATTTTCAAGTTGAATACTAATCCACTAAATAGTATCTCCATGTACTCCAGAGGAGAGATTGATGTCACATGCCATACACAATTTTTACATACTAATTCTCACTTAAAAAAATACTTAGATTTCCAAGAAAAGAAATCACCAATACTTTATACGTTATATATATCTAATAAGAGGTTACAAAGGTTAGTAACTAGCCTAATTAATAAGAAATCTTTGGCAAAAAAACTAAAGGAGGTAGTAGTTCCTTTAGATACTCTTACTGGGGATATTAATTTTAGTAGGCAAGAATCAAATTATTTAGTACGTGATGTATTTGATCAAAAGGTAATAAAGATAGCTTATGCTAATTATTACCCTAATAATTATATTGTTGAAAATATTGTTAGACAACTGAACAAGATAGGTATTAAGTGTGAAATGCATGTAGTTAACGACTTTAGAGATTATCTCAGACTTAATAAAAAAGATTATGATATATCACTACATTTAGTACTCCCTTTAAATAACACTCCTGTTAGTTATGCAAGAACATTCCTGTTTGATATAAATAACCGTGTTAAAAAACAAAAAATTATTGAACAAGTAAATCAAGTACGGTTAGAAGAATTAAATAATTTATTAGTAGAGACTGATAATTATATTCCATTGTTTATGGGAAAAAGTATGTATATGAAAAGATTAAATATAGTTAATTTTTATTTAGGAACTGATGGTTATCTTGATTTAAAATCGTTATGTGTAAAGTTTTATAATCGATAGTTAGGTGTGTGGAAAATGCGTAATAAGAACTTAATATATATTACTGGTTTTTTTGGTAACTTTTTTTTTGAAAGAGGAATTTGGATACTTTATTTATTAAGTATAAATTTCACAATGTTTCAAGTTGGTATTTTACAAGCGGCTCTTAACTTGTCAATGTTTCTTATGGAAGTTCCATCAGGAATTATATCAGATAAGTTTGGTAGGAAAAAAGCTCTTTTAATAGGTCATTCTATGATTGTTGTTTATTTATGTATATTCTTGCTTTCAAGTGATTTTTATATTTTGCTTTTAGGTCATGTTATATTTGGTGCCGGTTTAACATTTATATCCGGAACAGATCAAGCTTATTTATATGATTCCTTAAAAACTGAAGGAAAAGAAAAAGCGTACGGGAAAGCTATTGGCACTTATAATGCAATTGTCATTACAGCGTTGGCTATTGCAATAGGAATTGGTGGATTCATGCAAGAGTTATCTTGGTCTTATGTGTTCATTGGAGGTATTATTGCGCAATCGCTTGCGATATTTCTACTTTTATTTTTGAAAGAAATTAATTTTAAAGCCATTGATGCTAGTAAAGGAGAAGGTATCTTATCTGAGCTATCAAATTTCTTTAAATTAAATACAAATTTTAAATTTTTAGTCATTTCGTTTTCGGTATTTTTTTCTGTCACATCTGTTTTTTATATGTTTGGGCAAGAAATGTTGAATAATTCAGGAATGTTAGTTCGAGATATTGCTATTTTATTTGCTGGTTTATCAATTTTACAAGCAATATTGTCGATATTTTCATACAAATTTTCAGAGAAATATACTGCGAAGAAAGTTTTAATCCTGACTTTTAGCATAATTGGTGCTCTATATATTTTTATAGCATTCAACAATTTGTTACTTACAATTATAAGCTTTGTAATAATTAATGCTCTTTATGAATTGGTAGACCCAATATCAAGTAAAGTGATTAACGATGAGATTCCTTCAAGAATGAGAGCAACTATTCTATCTTTAGTTAACCTAGTGACTTCTTTATTAATGTTCATCTTGTTCCCTTTGATGGGCTATGCTGCGGACATTGTTGATTCTACTGTCATTTTATCTGTATTAGGAGTGCTGTCAGTTATTACGTCGATTGTTACAATTATAGTATTTTACAGAATGAAACCCAACAAAGTTAGCACTTCTAATTCAATTGCTTAAAAGATAAGGAGTGAGCACATGATCAATGTTTCTAGAGTTTCTAAGAACTACACTGGAGAACCAGTATTATGTGATGTTTCTTTTACAGTGAAAAAAGAAGAGAAAATTGCAGTAGTAGGGCCGAATGGTTCAGGTAAATCTACATTGTTAAATTTAATTGCAAACAGAGATACTCCTGATAGTGGTCAAATTGCAGTTGACAAGGATAATAATATTGGAGTGTTAGAACAGATACCTAATGAACAATTTAACCTTTCAGTGAGGCAGGTATTAAAAAGTAGCTTTAGCTATCTTGAAGACTTATCTAAAGAAATAAAAGGCTTAGAAGATAAGATGGCTAGAGAGTCAGATAATGAAAGCTTATTAGATATTAACCTAAAGCGTTATGGTAAAAAAATAGAAGAATTCGAAAGGCTGGGAGGGTATAGTATCGAGTCTTCTATTAACTCTGTCGTAGAAGGTCTTGGAATTAATGGAATTATTAATAATCAATATGATACTTTAAGTGGTGGAGAAAAGACAAAGGTTGGACTAGGTAAATTATTACTTAGTCGGCCAGAAATTTTATTATTAGATGAGCCAACTAATCATCTGGATGTCCATGCTATTGAATGGTTAGAAGATTTTGTTAAAAGTTATAAAGGTACTGTACTATTTATATCTCATGATAAAACGTTTTTGAGTAATGTGGCTGAAAAGATAATAGATATTTACGATAATGAAGTAAAAGTGTGGTCATATAAATATAATGAATTTTTAATTGAGAAAGAAAAATTCCTTCTTAATGAATTCAATAGATATACTGAACAACAAAAAAAGATAAAAAAAATGAAAGAAGCTATTAAAACGTTAAGGGAATGGGCTAACCGTTCAAAACCCCCATCAGAAGCATTACATCGAAGAGCAACAAATATGGAGAAAGCATTAAATAGAATACAGAAAATACAAAAACCTAAAATGCAAAATGATGTTATTAAAGATGATTTTGAAAAAAGTAACAGATCATCTAATACTATTTTTTTAATCGAAAATGCAAAAAAGCAATATGGTGATAGGATATTGTTTGAAAATGTAAATTTATACATAAATTACGGAGAAAAAATAGGTATTGTGGGAAATAACGGTACAGGGAAATCTACTCTAATTAAATGCTTATTAGGGAATGAAAAGCTTACAAAAGGAACAATTAAATCAGGAAACAATTTGAATATAGGCTATATTAGTCAATCACTTTTAGAGATGGAATCTGATATGACCGTGTTAGAAGCATTTCGAGAAGGTCTAGTTATTGAAGCCGGAGAAGCAAGAAATATATTGGCGAGATTTTTATTCTTTGGATCCAACGTGAATCAGAAAGTTAAAAATTTATCAGGTGGGGAACGAATGCGTTTACGTTTAGCTCAATTGATGCAAATGCCAATTAATATTTTAATATTAGATGAACCAACAAATCACTTAGATATTGAGACACAAGAGATCATCCAACAGTGTATTGAAGATTTCTTTGGAACAGTTTTATGTATATCGCACGATCGTTCTTTATTAAATAGTCTTGAAAGTACATTATGGATCGATAAGGGTTTAATTGAGAAATATAAAGGACCTTACTTTTACGCTAAGGAAAAAAAAGAGAAAGCAAGCAGCAATTAATTAATTGCCGCTTGCTTTTTTATTACAAATGATGCCATAGGAAAATATTTTGTCTGTTCTAATAAGTCTTCAATCTTCATCTTCATAACTATACTGTTGAATATATTTTCTAGTAAACTACTGTCTTCGTTAGATAATTTCGGTAAGTTAACGACGTCTCTGTAATAGTAGTATTCACTTAGTAGTATTTCTAAAGCTAATTCTTTAATTTTGAGTGAATCATTAAGTGTCAAATTTGAATTATTTACAAGTGATTTTTCTAGTTCTTTGCGTGTGAGAGATTTATATGTAGTTGGGTTCTCGATTGCGGTAAAACCAGAAGATAAATAAAAAGGTACAAATCTTCCTAAGGCAGTTCTAGATTCAACATAAGTGCAATTAAGCTCCATATTTTGAACATTTAATAAGCTTTTTGTGAGACCTATACCTCTATATGCTGGGTGAACTATAATTCTAGCATTTACCCTAAGTAGTTCATTCACTTCTTTGAATAAAGTAATATTATTCCATTTATCTGAGTAGGGCCTAATAAAAACACTTACTCCTAGTACATCATTTTTATTTTTTATAATGTAATATTTAGGATCATACTTTGAATAAGATGCATCTGGGAAATAATGATATTTTTTTAGGGATAAATAATGACTATAGTCTCCTTCTGCTAACGTTAATTCTTCAATGAAATCCAATTTAGGCAATGGATTCTTATTAATAATATTCTTATATGTACCATTTAAATCAAGTATAATAAGTTGCCCAGGACTTAAAGAGCTTACTAGATCATCATGTGGAGTAGCAACAACTAACTTGATTTTTTTTCTCCTACAGATTTTTTGTAAATTGTAGGCTACTACTTTAGCTGTCAATCTATCTAAATTTGTTAGAAATTCATCAACTACAATAATTGCAGGGTTTGATTCCAAAGCCTTAGCTAATTTAAATCTGAATTTTTGACCGTCAGATAGCTCTGTATAATTTTTAAGATAGATATATGCCTCACTAAGCCCCACTTGACTTAATAAGTTTATTGCATCGGTAAATGATTGACCAATTATATTAATGATTGCAGTGCTTTTATTAACTGGTTCTTTGAGAGTAGTTGCATTGGTATGATTCAAGAATAAATTCAAAAGATATGACTTACCACTACCGCTATACCCTGTAATGTAGGTTATATCATCTTTAGTAATAATGACCTCTCTTTCGTAAAAGTCTTTAGGTAATTCACTTAATCCAAAAGTCTCATATACTAAATCTTCTCTTAATTTGTTCATACTTCACCCCTATATAATTATACTATATAAATTGATTATATAGTATAATTATATTATATAAAAGGGGGTAATTAAATGCAATATAGCGATATTTCATTATTTTTGGATGTGCATATGATATATAACTTTGCGGTTAATTCAAATGACGACGAAATTACAATGGTTCTTAAGGTTGATGAAGAAGTAGAAATTTGGAGGTATTCCCTAGAAAAAAAACAAATAAGCAAAATAGTAACGTTAAATAATAAATGTTATTCAATTCTTGTTGATGTTAATGATAGATTATACGTCACAGTCGATGATAATGGTAACGAAAATAGGCGGTTATTGATTCTAAATAAAAATTCTAACATATTCAAAAACGCAGGGGGTGAACATGTCAATTATATTGGCTTAATATATGATGAAGATGAAGGGAAGATATATTTTTCAAATAATAAAAATAAGTTCTCAATTGAAGAAAGAAATCTATTGGAAAAGGAGAGTAAAACTTTATTGGAAGATACAAAACCAATATATCTTCTGACTAAATTTAAAGATAAAATGGTGTACCTTAAACATTTAAAAAATAGCCATAGAATAGCCTACTTTTATTCTAATGGAGAAAAATATCCCCTAATTAAAGATGATAAAAATGAGTTTTTAATTAATGATGTAGAATTTGTGGGCGAGGATAAAATTTATTTTGCATCAAATTATTTAGGTGAATACTCTAACCTTTACATTTTTTATACAAAGACAAAAGTTGCAGAAAAAATATTGGAAATAAACAAAGAAGATATTAAAGCTATATATAAATTTGATAATCAGACTTTACTTTTAAAAACAGTAAACAAAACAGAAGAGTTCTTATATTTTTATAACACAGTAACTGGAAATTTAGTGAACATAAATTCACCAATTACAAATATAGCTAAAGTTATTGTAAGGGAAAACAAGATATACATATTAGGAGATTCTGCAAGTATCCCACCAAATATATTTAAATATTCGAACGGCCAATGGGATAACTTAACAAAATTTAGGACGGATTATAAATTAGTTAAACCGCAGAAAGTAATGATAAAATCTATAGATAACTTAATTTTTGAGAGTTTATATTACAAAAATGCTAATAAATCAGAAAATGCTATTATTTGGTTACATGGAGGTCCACAATCTATAGAAAAGAACTATTTTTGTGGATATCATCAATTTTTTATTAAAAATGGATTTGATATAATTACTCCAAATTTTAGAGGATCAAAGGGGTATGGGAGCGAGTTTATGAAAAAAGTTGAAGGTAACTGGCTTGCCCCTATTATTGATATAAGAGCTACAATTGAGTTTTTGATACGTAATAGGTATAAAAATATAGTCTTAATGGGAGCAAGTTACGGTGGATATTTAGCGCTAATGACAGATATAGAGACACACTATAAAGAGGTTAAATGTTCAATAAATCTTTATGGACCTACTGATTTAATTCATTTTATTATGAATGCACCGGCCAGAATGCGATATTCACTAAACAAGTGGATAGGAGACATAGAGACTGAAAAAGAGAGGTTATGCAATGAGTCACCTGCTTATAGATTTCACGAAGCAAGAAATCCTATTTTAAATATTTACGGTGAGAATGATCCACGAGTCAAGTATAAAGAGGATAAAGATAGGATAAAAAGCTCATTAATTAATGATATAGTTATTGCCGGTGAAGGTCATGGTGTATCTAGAAAAAATAGTGAGATAAAAGTATATAACAGTATATATCAATTTATTCAGAAATCTATTAGTAAGTAAGTTATGATGAGAGTAATGTAGAAATGTATCGAACCGTTGGACTTCTTAAATGCACAATAGAATGTCTAGTTGTGTTCTATTAAAAGCAATGGTATGTTGGTTTTCATAACCTTCACGTAAAGATGTTCGTACGCACTTTAATAAGTGTATAATTCTAAATCAAGAAATCAAGAAATCAATAACAACAAGGCATAAAATCTTTCGCTTTCAAAAGGAATTCATGTAAGGTCACCTATTATTGTCCTATCCAGATCAAGTTTTTAAAAAGAAAAGTTTTCTAACAGGTTCGTTTTTGGCATAGAAAACCATTACTTTCAACTGAAATAACGAATCTCTTTTATAACATTCAAACGAATGTATTGGAAATGCAATGATTATGAGGGTTTCTCAAATAGCATTAACAATCAAAATTGGTTGGATGGAAGAGCGACCAGGCAGTGGATAGAGAAGAATTATAAAAAAATAAGTGATAAATGCGCTGTTTCAATATAAGGAGCTGCGCATATTACTCTAGATATGAACTTAAAATGACGTTTGAATCGTCTATGATCTGTGTAAAGGCTTCTGTATATAGATTCCAACTCTCATTAGCTTCTTCTTGAGCAGCATCTTCACCACCTCCGCAACCTCTAAGTAATAATAATGTAAAACCGCTTACTAGAAATATCTTTTTCAATTTACATTCTCCTTTCATAGAAAACGGAAAACCCCCTTCTAATGTAAGAATACATTAGAAGGGGGTTTCCCTTGACTAGATTTGTAACTATTATACTATTAAAAATGAATCATTGAAAGTAATTGTAAAAATATGAAACCTTTATTGATTCATTAACTGAATAGCTTGTCATCCCAATGTAAGGAAGCATCATTCTTCTTCTGTAGATGTTTACTTACATACCCCTCGGTTGTTGTTCTAGAAGAATGACCTACTGTATGCTGCACTTGTTCAATAGGCAGTCCAAGCTCCATTACGCAGTAGTTGACGAAAAAATGCCGAAACCAGTGAGGACTTATATTACCATCTTTACGATCTAGCCATTCAAACTCACTCTTTTTAATTATCTTAATGATGTAGTTACTTAAATACTTATACGAATAAAAGTGAGCTTTGTTTGTAGTGAACAAAGGTTCTCTGTTCTTAGGATTTAATTCGCATGATACTCCTCTTCGCTTTCTAAAACGTAGAATACTCCTCATGGTAGGTTCCATTAACCGCGCATGACGTTCCACGCCACCTTTACCTATGACTTTTAAGTAATAGCTTCCTTCCTTCACACTCGAATCTTGATAGATATTTCCCCAGGTAGCTGTAGCGATTTCATTTACACGTAGACCAGTTGTTGCAAGAGTAATTAGCAATGCGTGATTAATAGGATGCTGCTCGTAAAAAGATAGAAGAGACTGGACTTCTTCTAAACTAAGAAAACGATCTGGCCGTTCTTGTTTACGTGTGGTGCTCTTTTTAAATGAGACATGAAGCGGGTATTCAATGACATCTTCATCATAAATCCACCTTAAAAACCCTTTGACCACAACGTTCTTTCGTGTACGAGTAGAAGAGGGATACCCGACTTTCCCATCGTTCCGCTTCAATTGTTTGAGCCATTCTTGGTATTGTCTGATATGACGTTTTTCTACTCGTTTAAGGTAAGAAGGCAGTTCTTCATCCTCGGTCTGTTCATTAGAGATGAGGAAATTAATGAAAGTGTAGAATTGCAGAAGATCACGAATATATTCCTTCTTGGTTTGTTCCGTTTTATTCTTGCTCTCATCATCGTAGGTTGGCTTATGTAAGTAATAATAGATAAGTTCTTGATCAGTGAACGAGTCGAAAGAGGATAAGGCTTGGCGTTCATTATCATCCAACTTAAGTTCAAGATGATCATAGAGACTACTATCTAAGAATGATCGATAAAGAGATACAAGATTGGATTGGTCTTTATATAGTGAATTTTTTGTATTTACTAAATCAAGTGTATTATTAGTTGATTTAACCATTAAGTTATCACCTCATACCTATTAATAAATATATATATAATATTAGATTATCATAATTTGTCACTTGTTTTAAATAAAGATAGAGTATGTTTGTAGATAAAGAGAATAACAGCTAATTTTTCTAGCGATAATTTATCTTTAAATAAAGATAAATTATATGAATTCAATACTGATTTTACATCGTAATGATATTTAAATAGTTATTATATGTGGATGTTTTTATATTTGAATAATCATTCATTGTTTGTTTTTGTATGAGTACACCTTTAACTATATTTGTTCTTTGTAGTAAGATAAGTATAAGAATAGAGCATATAGTATTTATATATGAAAAAAGAAGGGGCGATAAAAAATGGATAAAAGCAGCAACAATATTCTAACGTTCAGTGATGAAGAAATTCTAAATAGGTACGAATTATTTGTTAGCCAATTTCTCATTGGCGAAGAGAAGGTGAAGAGAAAAGAAATATTGCCGCGATTTTGGACAATTAGTGTTCTGGAAAAGGACTTTAACGTGTCAATTGAGTTGAAAAATATCGGGGATTGGCATGGAGTCGCACAATGGTGCGCGGTTGTTACAGAACCAAGCGGAGATCAATCAAACTATCTTCTATTTGATCGAGAAATGAAAGAATGGGCGACGGAGCAGAGGGAGATTAGAGGTTTAGATTAATCAAATCCCTACAGAACAGGAGGAGGAAGAATGCTTACTCATTTCACATTTGTATTATCTGAACAAGTTTTAAAGCAGACAGAGGAAACAAATGCCGTTTTGTTTACTGCTTCAAAAAAAGAAGGCAAAAATGAAGTGTACGATATCATTTGGGAACAAAACGGACAGAAAGGTGAAAATAATTACCGAGCTGATGAAGTTAAAGAGTTTATAGAGATCGGTGATTGGATTGTGATTAAAGAGGGGGAAGAAGCATGAATGCAAAAGCAGCAGCAGAGATACTACGTGTGAGTCTAACCACGATATCGACGTATATAAAAGAAGGTGTGTTGATCCCTGACAACATGGATTCATGGCATATCGAAGGTGAGTACATCATTCCTGATGAGCAAGTTGTTGAGTTAAAAGAGAGGTTATATCCAGGAGGGCTTACAACCAAACAGACGTCTGAATATGTAGGGAACGGATGTAAACCATATCAAATCTTAGCAGCCATCAATAAAGAAGAATTAACCGTCAAAGTCAGTAACGTATTAAGTAAGCCTGTTTACTATGTCCAAGAAGATGAAAGGCTTGAACAGTTTAAACAGAAGTTCTTATCGAAAAAGAATAGAAATAAAAAGCATTTTGATTCACAGCAAAGAATCTTTCTTTACCAGTCCTATCGAGATAAACAGTCGGGCGAAGTGGTACGTGTGATGTCTATTGATAAAGAGGAAGGATATGCTCTAAATGCGATGGCTGAACGTGTTCCTTTAACTCAGTTGCCATTTAATTATGAGCCACTGACTACCTATAACATCGGTAAGTTAAATAACCGGATAGGGGAAGTGACCTTTAGTTTTATTATACCTAGTCATATTCGTGCTTTAACCTACGCGTTTATTGAAAAGATTGCTGAAGAAAGTGGAGTGCGAAACTATTCTATAGAAGAAACAGATCAGAAGCTGATCGTCAAATGCAAACCGTTCCTTATCCGTTTCGATGAAGGAAGTGTGGATCACGACTTGTTGGAACATGCAAAACGCTCGTTGGTAAGTGGGAAAGTACAGGAAAGAAAAGAAGACTTTTTCTTCGCGAGTACAGATCGCAAGGTTAGCTTGGTGTTGGATGAAGATCTGTTTGCTAAGATGGAAGAGAAGGCAAAAGTCGAAGGGATGAACCTAGAAACGTTTATTCAAGAGAAGTTATATAGGTTACTAAAAGAAGAATGGACTGGAGGTGCTGCGCGTGAATGGAATGAATGATGATACGGTATGGGAAAAAGAACATTATAAAAACGCAATCAAGTTGACCAGAGAACGCACTTTGAAAAAAATATTCTCGCAAGAAGTACCTACCCGATTTCAATTACTGCCTACCGACCTCCAGACGTTTTTTATGAAACTACAGAATAAAGAATTTAAATTATTTCCTTTTCGAGTATATGGACTTTCGGATAACCAAAAAGAGAACGAATTAGCCACCATTAATGACCTTCGTATGCACTCATTTACACTTTATAATAAACATGCTATTGCTACACTATTTGTTTTTGAAATGAAGGATTCTCGTGTTCAGTCAGCCCCCTTTGTTCAAGTGGCGATTGAGAGGGTGTATTCAACCAAGAAACAGTAATTAGTTATTTTCTGGTATGATTTTATTGTGAATATCTATGAGATTGTGAAGTAAAGTACTTAAAGTGACAAAGCAGATTAGAACCATTTTAATACCAAAACAATGTAATAAGTCATTAACCATTATTATGTTCTCGTTCAACTAGCATTGTAAGTAAAACATAAAATGGATAATTTTGATATAATTGTTAGTGAAGTAGTGATGAATTTGGAACTGCATACATGTGTGCTGAAGAATTTGTTCTTATGACACGTAAAAATGATTAAATTAGAATTGGGGGTAGATGTCGATATGAAAATGTCAAAAATACTAGCCACTTTGTTAAGTTGTAAGCTAGCAAATTCAGCGTTTTTGTTTTAATGTGTTAATGTCAGATTATTTCAATAACAATGTTTTTAATAATGACATTTAATTTTAACTTTGTTAGGATTATACATAAAATGAATTTCTTTTAGTTAAAAGGAGAGTGATGGTCATTTCGTTAATAATATTAATCATGTCAACAATAATAGTTTTCTTGGTGCTTACAACGTTGGTTTTACTTAGCTTTGTTTTGAAATATAAAAAATCTAAGATGTATACAGGCATGTTTAAACATACTGTTGAGCTTAACAACAATAAGCTATCGAAAGCTATGATTTTCCCAATAGTCGTTTCTCTGTCCTGGTTTCTACTTTTTTTTCTTACTAATTAACAAGAATCGACCCATTGTAAAATATTACATTATTGTATATAATCTACAATGAAGGGAGGAGAATCTATGAAAAATAGATTTTTGTTAAAAAGAATAGTAGTTTGCTTTATGATTTTTTCATTTGTAATCAGTAGTTTTACACCCATGACACAAGCACAAACGGTTGATTTTGATGAGTTACAAGTAAAGGAACTTAGCAAACGGGAAGTTAGAGGGTTACAAAATGATATTAACCAGCTAGAAGATTTTCGCGCATTAATTAGTTATCTAATTAAAGAACGTGAATTACCGGGAAATTCAAATGCGAACATCAACGCTTTTGTAAAAGAAGTAACTAATGCATATGGCTTCTCTTACGATACTGAACAAGGTCGTTCTGCTGAGTTACATTTAAAAGGATTGGATGCTGCTATTTTATTTACTGAGAATAGCTCAAGAAGTATCTTGGGAGCAATGATTGAAAGAGAAGTACAAGGAAATACTTATGTTGAAGCTTATGATGTAATTAATGGAGTTGTTTATCATACATCAACTATGGAAGTTTTTGAGGGAGAATCACGTCCTGAAAACTTAAGAAATGAGTCATTGCATGTGATCGAAAACAACCAAGGTGTGATCCATTATCACGATAGCCCTTTTATTGAACAAGCAAAACTTACAGATTCAACGGGTGAAGGTTGTACGCAAGAGGGTGAATTTACTATTCAATCGTGTTCAATCTGTACCAATGTTTGTGCTTGGGTAGTGCCTAGTATAACATGTTCAATTGGAAGTTATGCTTATTGTTCTTGGGCTATTGCTAGAGTTGGTGGCGGACCTACAGGATTAGTGATCTGTGGAATCATTGTAGCCTTATCTTGTGGTGGTGGTTTCCACTTTACTTGTCCAGTGTTTTGTGAAAATTATGGATATTGTTAATATTAAGATCAAGAGAAGTATCAAATAGGTGGAAGATACATAAAATGGAGCCTATTTCGAGGACAATTATAAACAAGAGGTTATGTAGCCAAAAGATGATTCCTATATTAAATAGGGGTCATCTTTTTTAGTTTCAGTGATTTAACCTTATCAGAAATGGATACTTTTTTTCATTTACTTAAGCAATAATGATTCATTCAAAAACTTATAAGATAGCCATTAGTAGACAACTAATGATTTTTTATGAAAAAATCAGGTGAATTTTTTATCGTTATAGAGTTGATTCATTAGCTCATTTGCACAATAGTCACCTTGTGGTAAAATGCAGTATCAATTAATCCAAGAGCTGGACTAATATATCTAAATAGAGTTTCACCCTCCTGTGTCAATGTAACGCCTTTTGAGGTTCTAACAAACAATTGAATATCAAGGCTTTCTTCCAACTGTTTGATTGAAAGATACGGTCACAGTCAATATTAAGGATCATATAGTTCAACATTCATATGTACTTTTAACTTTAGAATTAATGGAGAAATTTGGTGAAAAAGTTCAATATGATAATGGACTAAAGAAAATAGTAGTATATCCTTCGAGGTACACTCCCCAAGATGTAAATTTAGAAGCGGATGTATCAACTGCTTGTTACTTTCTTGCCCTTGCAGCAGTGACAAATGGTAGAATACGAATTGATAATCTAACTTTTGCAACAAGGCAACCAGATATTAAAATGGTAGATGTCCTTGAACAAATGGGATGTAAAGTAACAACGGGTTCATCATTCATTGAATTAGAGGGGGTAACCCAATTAAAAGGTGGATTTGAAATTTCTATGAGGGAGATGTCTGATCAGACTTTAACTTTGGCAGCAATTGCTCCATTCGCAGATGGACCAATAACCATTAAAGATGTTGAACATATACGTCATCATGAATCGAATCGAATTAGTGTAATATGCGAATCACTATCTAGGTTAGAGGTTAAAGTAGAGGAATTTAAAGATGGATTAAAAGTGTATCCAGGTAACCCGAAGCCAACTTTACTAAATACGCATGATGATCATAGAGTTGCAATGTCATTAGCACTTATCGGTTCAAGAGTTGATAGGATACAAATAAATGATCCAGGATGTGTTTCTAAAACTTGTCCTCAGTATTTTACGTTGTTGGAAAGCTTAGGTTTAAACATAATTAAACATTAATTAATTTCCGAGGGCGATTCTTCAGAAGATGGTCGTCTTTTTTAATTCCATAAAAAAGACTGTGAAAAAATATACTTAAAGTAACGGGTGCATTCCTTCAACAAGGGATGCTTTTTTTGTCAAATTTAAGGAAATCAATGTTGAACTAAAGGAGTAGTAGAGTTTAAGAAGGAAATTTTTTCATGGTAAAATGTTTTAGTGGGAGGAATTTTGTTGTGAAGAAATTATTATCGTCATTACTTTTGGCTTTTTTTAGTGTTACTTTGATCGCTTGTCAATCTCACAATGAAGAGATGACATTATTAGATAATGTATCAAGTATTTTAATTTCTAAATCTAATGGTTATGGAGGGTTAAATGAAAACTATTTCCTTTCGATTAACCAAGAAGAAACTATATCAGGTTTTGAGGAAGTTCTAAAAAATGCAAAAGGAATAGGTCAAGAGATGGAGGTGACTAACGAAAAACCTGACTACGATATATTGATTCGTTATGAAAATCGGGAGACTCATGGATTGCACCTCCTGTTTGGAAATACATGGGAAGAAAGCGTAATAATGTATATCGGTCACGAAAAAAATGGCTATATTGTTTCTCCTGAAGATGCAAGCGAATTAAGAAAGTTATTAGGTGCTCATTAAAACCTATTAAGCTCTAACGGGTAGCGATGATTTAACAAGGTCAGCGCACTTATTGTTGCACTAGCGTGCGAACATTAGCTCTTATTATAATATAAGAAAAGAGGAATAATAAATGAAAAAAATCGATTATTTAGAATTGGGCCATTTTACAGATGAATACATGGATGTTTTGAATTCCTTTGAACTGGCTAAAGAGCAAATTCAATTTACATCGTTACCAATTAATTATAAAGAAATAATAGAAGGTCAGTATCGGATTGTTATACTGAATCATATGGTACCAGTGGGCTTCTTTTTATTACACTCAACTGACAGAGTAAAAGATTATTCAGATAATCCGCAGGCTATGTTACTAACAGCACTATCAATTAACCAAGCTGAACAAGGAAAAGGCTATGCGAAGCAATCTATGTTATTGCTAAGAAGTTTTGTTACTGTCGAATTCCCTAACTGTAATGAAATTGTTTTAGCTGTAAATCAGAAAAATAAACCTGCTCAAGAACTGTATTTAAAAGTTGGATTTCAAGATACAGGAGTTAGAAAAATGGGCCCGTAGATATACTTTGACAGCAAGTAAAGAACAGATTGAAGAACAGCTCGGTGTTCAATTAGATGATTATCAACCAAGGTACAATATAGCTCCCAGTCAGCCTGTGTTAAGTTTAATTTCAGATGGAGAAAATAGGAGAGCTGGATACTTAAAATGGGGTCTTGTTCCTGTATGGGCAAAAGATCCAAAGATAGGACATAAGATGATTAATGCTCGTGGTGAAACAGTGGATGAAAAACCTGCTTTTAAACGATTACTTAAACGCCGCCGTTGTTTAATTGTAGCCGATGGCTTTTATGAGTGGAAAAGAACCGAAGAAAAAAAGAAGCCATATCGAATCACTGTAAATGATGGTATTTTTACCTTTGCAGGCTTATGGGATAGGTGGGAGTCTGATGATAAGGAAATTGTTTCTTGTACCATACTTACAACAAAGCCTAATGAGTTTATGAAAGAAATTCATGATAGGATGCCAGTGATTTTGGGAGGAAAAGATAGGAATATGTGGTTAGATCCATCTATTGAGGATAAAGACATCTTAACCCAACTTATAAAAGCATACCCTGCTAAAGATATGGATGCATACGAAGTATCACCTCTGGTTAATAATCCAAAAAATGAGACGTCAGACTGCATCAGATCGATAGTAGAGTAATCATCTGTTGTCGATCTATTTCTAAAGTGCTAATAATATCTATCTAAAAAAGAGTGCCCAGTCTTAAATGATTGGACACTTTTTTTAAGTTAATTCTATATGGAAAAACTAATCTCAGCGTACAACTTGTTTAATTTTCTTAGCTTTTTTAACCGCTTTTTTAAGCTCGGCAGCTAACTCTTTCGATACATCTTTCATATAAATCACCTCGTCCATAGAATAGTAGTAACAGTATGGCCAACTTATTGACGGTGTATACGCATACTCCTCTCTTCCCTCTCATACAATGTACCAACTATCCGAAAAACCAACTTACCCAAACTTATAATCAAATTTCAGCCAAAAAAGAAGAGGGGGAGAAGGGGCATGAGCTCTTTTAAACTAGACGTCGAATCTAATAAGAATCAAAGTAAGCAACGATTTCAGTTAGAACTTCTGCAAACCTCAAATAATGAAAGAACTGATCTACTGGAGCAAAAGAAGAAAAAGGATCGTAAAGTAAGAAGTGATAAAAAGGTAGACATAAAGACCCCTATTACTATGGAACAAAAACAAAAACTAATGATCTTAGCAAGGCAGGAAAGTGTTAAAGAAGGGGTGCGAGTATCCATTACACAAATGGCTTCAAGGCTTGTCCAAGAGGGATTATTTACATACGAGTCTTTTCCTGATTGTGAGTATGATCCAAATTGTAAGAGTGTTCATGTGAAATTAACTCAATTCTTTTCCGATCAATTATTTAACTTTGAGTTGGAATGGGATGTGGCCAAACGAGTAGCGGCAGCGCGAGTGCTTACCTATATGTTAAAAGTGAGAAATATAGATGAAGTATAGTAAAGCGGACTTAATCGGAGAGAAGCAATACTTGAATAGTGGAGAAGCCTCTTGGAAATACAAACTTCTTTTTAAATGGTTTCCTTCTAAGGAGATCAACCTTGCGCTACACCTTCCCGAAAGCTATCTAGAACGTGCATGGTTACTGTGCCAAGATATAGAACGCATTACAGAGGAAGAGGGGCTGACACCAAAGATTTTATTGAACGTACTAGTGAGAAGCTTCTTGCTTGAGCTTGCTAAGAAAGGATCGATGCCAGCATATGAATACCTTCTTGAACGGTATTCAAAGGTGCTACAAATTGCACATTATCAATCTGATCGTGTGGATGAATTTGAATTGTTTGATAAGCCGAATGAACCGTTGGCTAAATATCAAGTCACGTTAGACTACGATACAATTTACCGACTAGAGTGGTTCTTAAAGGAGCTTCACTTATTAGTAGATCATACCTTATCAGTTGAGAAGGTATTGGAGATTCTGTTTTGCTACATGATTGAGTTAGTTCAGAAGGGGAATGGCGCAAAGTTTTGTAGGGCGTTAATTGATTATGTGAATAGCGTAAATGAATAGAAATAGCGTGTTACGGAACCATTTCGTAACACGCTATTTTTGATTAACAAAAATCAATTAGCAATATCTAACCGGATGTTGAATTACATCAGGTTGATGTACAAAATAACTCTGTTCATCATTACATGGTGTACCTCTCTTTTTCTATGAAGGGAGTACCTCCCCAAAAGTCGAATTAGTTAAGTGACCAAACCAAACTATACTGGGTTCTTATTAAACTCCCTCAGTTAGATATTAATTGCTCTCAAATGCTAACGGAGCAGAAGAGTTGTGCGAAACGTTTCTACCCCAATAGGAGAATGGTTACATTACTCCAGTAAAAGGTAGACAGTTTCTTAATGAAATTGAAGGGTTATATCGAAGAATCAAATGAAAGGGTAACGCCTTGAAGGGTTCTCTCTGAGTCGAGTAGCACTAAAATTAGTAAGAATGATAGTGTTATAAGCTCGGCAAAAAGGCGTGAGAATTTGCCGTAACAGTGTTTTTAGCTGACGAAAGCCTACCCGATGGGGTGGTGTAAATCATGATGCTTGAGTTGATTGACTATGGTGAGGATGCTAAAGAACCTAAAATAAAGGGTTAAGCTGACGAACTTCTGAATGTACGGGTCTACACCTGCAATACATAGAAATGTGTATATCACCAAATCGTGAGGTTAGCAGTGGATGAGTAAAACTAACTATTATGAAAATCCATGATATGTTACAGGCATATGAACGGCTGACAGGCTTAAAGGAAGCACCTACGTTCTTTCTATAATAGATATAATTCAACGTTGTAAACTGATAACATGGAGGGCTTACCCCCTATGAAATGGTAATAAGGAAAGCAATGATGAGATTAGTTATTGTATAACTTATTTTTGTATCAGTGAAGGTGGTGGCACAGTACCAATGAAATGTCTAATCCACATGGAGGGATAGCCACTAGACTAATAAAGAATCATTCAACCATGTAACACAGTTCTTTATCGGTTAATAAGGTTCTTGTCAGACTAAAAGAGGTTCAACTCCCAAGGGAGTCACCGACTTGTTAAAACGGAAGAAACTGCGACACAGTGAGTATTTTGATATGCAACACTGCTTTGATAATCTGTATGCTCAAAGTGTCGATGGTCAAAATTTCTATGACTTAATTGAAATCATTAGTTCGAAAGAGAATATACGTCTTGCCTATCGAAACATCAAAAGAAATACAGGTAGTAAGACGGCTGGCTCAAATAAATTAACGATTGAGGATGTAAAACATCTCTCAGTAGACGAAGTAATTGAAAAGATTGAAAAGATGCTCACATCCTATGAACCGCAAAAAGTAAGGCGTGTTTTCATTCCTAAAGCGAATGGGAAAACAAGACCATTAGGTATTCCCACAATATGGGATAGAATACTTCAACAGTGTATTTTACAAGTATTAGAACCTATATGCGAAGCCAAATTTCATAAACATAGTTATGGCTTCAGACCAAACAGAAGCACTCATCATGCGAAAGCTAGGTTTGAATTTCTTATCAATCAAACAGGACTTCATCACTGTATCGATGTCGATATAAAGGGCTTCTTTGATAATGTGAATCATAGTAAATTGCTTAAACAAATTTGGTCGCTTGGGATAAGGGATAAATCCTTGCTCACTATCATTTCAAAGCTATTAAAAGCAGAAATTGAAGGTGAAGGTCTTCCGACCAAAGGAACGCCCCAAGGTGGTATCTTATCGCCACTTCTTTCGAATATCGTCTTAAATGAATTAGATTGGTGGGTTAGTGACCAGTGGGAAACCTTCGAAACAAGATTCAATTATAAGTATCCTGGGAAATACTATCCCCTGAAAAAGACGAAATTGAAAGAATGTTATATCGTAAGATATGCTGATGACTTTAAAGTCTTATGTCGTACTCGAACACAAGCTATTAAAATGAACTATGCAATTAAAGACTTTTTGAAAACTCGGCTACATCTTGAAACAAGTGAAGAGAAATCTAAAGTAATGAACCTAAAAAAGAATTCGTCAGAATTCCTTGGGTTTTCGATTCGAGCCATTCGAAAAGGTAAAACGCGAATGGGTTATGTTGCTCAATCGAATATGACTAAGAAAGCAAAATCCAATGCATTCACCAAAATTAAAGAATCAATCAAGGTAATACAAAAGAAGCCATGTATTGAAACGGTTTGGCATTACAATACCGTTGTCATGGGGATCCAAAATTACTATTCAAGTGCCACTCAAATCACAAATAATTTAAGTGAGTTAGCCTCCTATCTTGGTAAGACTTTATATAATCGACTAAAGAGCCTCAGAACAGAAGCGAAATTCTCTGATATGACTTCTACATTACAAAAACGCTATAAAGGATATGAACCTAAGTTTTATAAAATTAGGAATATGGTATTTGTTCCTATTTATGCTCAACGGCATAAAACTAACCTCTGTTTTTCTCAAGATATCTGTAATTATACGGTTAAAGGCAGAGCCAAGATACACAACACCCTTAAAGCGATAAATAAAACTGTATTAGCTTATATTATGAAAAATTTTATTCCAAATCGAACGATTGAGTATAATGACAACCGTATTAGTAGATTTATTGCTCAATACGGAAAATGTGCTGTCTTAGGAGTTGAACTTGGAAAAAGTGATTGGCACTGCCACCATAAAAACCCCTATCATCTAACAAAAGATGATAGTTACTCAAACCTTATCGTGTTGCATGAAGCCATTCACAGACTCGTACATCTGAAAGATGTTAATAAAATCAAGTCGTTCCTCCAAGCATTTCAATTAAACAAAAAGCAAAAAGAAAAGATAAATGAACTCCGAAAACTATGCAAAAATGAATCAATCTAAGTAGGAAATAAATACTTTCGCTTCATTTAAATACATAGAATTGAATGAATTGGATTAGTTGGAACGCCGTATGCGGTGAAAGTCGCACGTACGGTGTGAACAGGGGGAAAAGGAGGAGATAACTTCAAATCCTTACCTATCTGTACTAATAGCATGTGGTAGGGAGGGGGGATATGGTGCAAGTTCAATTAGTTAATCATAATATGGATTATTGTGAACAAATCTATAAGTTATCGTATGCCCCTCAAATAAAAGATGCATTAGGACTTTCAGATAGTACGTTAGAACATACTAAACAATTTGTAAAAGGAATAATCCAAGAAGAACATGATGGTAAAACGTTGTCTCGTGTAATTCTAGATGATAACAGCAACTTTATCGGCATTACAACATTAATGTTTATTGACTACAAAAAAAAATCTTGTCACATCGGTTCATGGTTGGGTCATGAATATTGGGGCAAAGGCTATAACCAAGCGTCAAAAATTGCTATTTTACAAATAGCATTTGTAGAACTTAACTTAAAGTATGTTTTTGCGGGAGCAAGGAAGGTAAATATCCGATCTCAGAAAGCACAAGAAAAATTACCTTTCATTAGATTACATATAGAAAAGTATTTTTCAGAAGAGCACACTGCTTTAGAAAAGAAGGAAAAACAACCTTGTGTGCTGCATGGATTTTATAGAGAAGATTTTATTAAATATCTTAATGACAGTAACCAATTCAAAGGACAGCCGCCTTTCTACTAACGTCCATTTTTGAGGTGAGGAGTTGATTATGTGTATTGTTTCTGTGAGCAAAAAGAAGCCTTTGAATTAAAAGTTGAGGGCGATATTGGAGCAGACCCAATATGGTGTAATCAGTGCAGTTGTAACTTTGAATTAGAAGACATCCCCATTTCAGATGAGTTAAAAGTCGAATTGATGAGGTGGGTGAATAAGTATGGAAAATGGATTGATTGGGGTAAAGATAAATTAATTCCTAATGGTATTGAGATGGAAGAAGCACACAATAAACAAGGTTTTATACTAACAGAAAGAGTAAAGAAGGAACTAAGAGGGAAGTTAAAGTTTTCACCTTCAACTAGGTCAAGTGGCTATGCAAATAAACAATAACTAGCGCTTGTTAAACAAACGGGGTGCTTTAGTGAAACAGGCTGTGACAGTCGTTGTGTCGCTAACGAAGTAGAATAATTGAATTTAAATTTGAGAGTGGGAACTTGATAAATTTTGAAGAATTCACTTGTATTTTTAGGGTTAGGGATAGTTTTGATTCTATCAGGTTGTAACAACAAGATTGATGCTCCTCATTTCATTTGGAATGATAGTATCTATATTGCAACTTATGAACCTATATTAGACGAAGAGGTTATTGAAGAGATTGGTATGATTACTAAACTTGTAGAAGGTACAGCCAAGGAAAGCGGGGAGGCAAAAGGTTTAGCTCAAGGTACAAGACTATATAAAATAAAAGGAAGAGAGATTTCTTCAGGCAGTATCGGTTATATTGCGTATGAACTGGAAGATAAGCTTTACATTGCAAGTAAATACAATAAATAATTTATATGTTATACAACTAAAGGGTGCGTTCGTATTATAAGGTTAACCAAATTTTACTGGTTGACCTTTTTTATATAGGACCTATTATATCAGTAGCCAGGGTAGGACGAACGGGTGCGTGGGACTATTGATCCCATCAGCTAAACTGTCCGCCCCCTACTCATAGAAACATGTTTGAGGCTGGTTGAGACAATGATCTCGAATAACAAGCGAAGCTATGATACTAGGAGATGGAAATAGGGGTACTGGTAAGTAAACAGGAGAAGAAGAGATAGAATGAATCCAGTAATTGGTCTGGATGTTTCAAAAGGAGAGAGTGAGGTACAAGCATTTTTAGATAAGAGAAAACCTTATAAAAAGAGTTTCAGTGTATTGCACAATAATAAAGGTTTAGAGAATTTACTTGGTTTTTTGATAGAAGTGGAGGGTGAAACTGGGGTTAAACCAACAGTGATATTTGAATCCACGGGACATTATCACACATCAATTGTTCAGTTCTTGGAGGAGAATGACTACCTTTACATTATGGTTAATCCGTTACTTTCCTATCAAGCAAAAAAATCAAGTTTACGTAAGGTGAAGACCGATGCGATAGATGCTTATAACTTATGCGAGCTTTACTATAAAGAAGAATTGGAGCCGTATAAACAAAGAGGTATTCAACTTCTGAACCTACGAAATCTCTCAAGGCAGCACGAAACAGTGACAGGTATTTATGTACAAACAAAACTACAATTCCATGCAATATTAGATCAGGTATTTCCTGAGTATAGAGGGGTTTTTGGAGATTTATTTTCAAAAGTTTCACTGAATACGTTATTGGAGTTTAGTACATCAGAAGCTGTTTTGAAGGCTGGGGAAAATCCACTATCAGATAAAATTGCAAGCGAATGTGTAACTAGATCAGAGCGTTGGGCGAAGGATAGAGCGAAAAAGTTGATTGAAGCAGCTCATCGCAATCCATTTAAAAACACACTGTACCAAAGCCATTTGATTAGTCTTCAAATGTATATTCAAATGCTTCTCCAGTACCAAGAGCACCTTTCAAAGTTAGATGCCCAAATAGATGCCCTGGCAGAAGAAATAGAAGAATATAAGATTATCCAATCGATCCCTGGAATAGGAGGGAAAATCGCGGCAAAGATAATTTCCGAAATCGGAGAGATCGAACGGTTTAATCATCCTAAAAAACTAGTGGCCTTCTCTGGTATTGATCCGAGCGTTCATTCATCTGGTAAGTTCACAGCAACGATTAATCGGATTAGCAAGAGAGGATCCAGTCGATTGCGTCATGCCTTATATATGGCAGCCCTCTGTGGGATTCGTAGTTCTCGTAATAAGCTTAGAGAATTTTATGATCGCAAACGTGAAGAAGGTAAGCCCTTCAAAGTAGCTATGATTGGATGTACTAATAAGCTTATTCATTGGATTTTTGTTCTTTTGAAACGTAAAGAAACTTTCCTAGATTTAGCTTAAGCGATATAATTAAGAAACTGATCCAAAACCTTCCAATAGAATAAAGGAAGGTTATTTGGCCTGTTCATTTTAGTATATCATTTTATTAACTAGATTTTTATTGGAAATTATTGACTTCTATTAGCTGGTTTAGCTTCACTAAAATTGACTCGCCATCTTAATATGGTAGCATTTAAAAAAATGTAGAGGATGTTGGTTATGTTAAATTCAAAGAATATTAGAATGCGAAAAATGGAAAAAGAAGATATTGAAAAGTATCATCAATGGAGAAATGATGTAGAAGTTATGGTAACTACGAGTCCAGTGTTAGATGTTTATTCTTTTGAAGAGACAAGTAATTTTGTTGATAATGTGTTACTCAATACCAATTCATCTAGGACCTATATAATCGAATTAAAAAATGAAAAGGTGTCAATAGGTGTAACCTCGCTTATAAATATCGATACCAAAAACAGAAACGCTGAGTGTATTATTGATGTTGGTGAAAAGGAATATTGGGGAAACGGATATGGTACTGAAGCATTTAAGTTGTTAATAGATTATGCCTTCTTAGAGTTGAATTTACATCGATTGTCACTTAGAGTGTTTTCTCTTAATGAGAAAGCATTACATATATACACTAAACTTGGATTTGTTAAAGAAGGAGTAATTCGAGAGAGTTTATATAGACATGGTGAATGGCATGACATAATTATTATGGGTATTTTAAAAAAGGACTATATGAATAGTAATAACCGATTGTGATGTTATTGACTTAAGTTAACGGGAGCGCGATTGCTCAACAAAAGGGTAATCGCCTTTCTTCTTCAAGTAACAGTGCAGAATATGTAACAGGTAATACTAAAAGGATGATAAGTTCTATTTTAAAGGTGAATCGCAGGGAGGAATCTAATGAATAAAATTCTATTGCACATAGAAGGTCTTGCCGTCTTTGTGTTAAGTCTTTATTTTTACGGAAATAGTCAATTGAGTTGGGTTTTATTTTTTGTCTTATTGTTAGTACCAGATATTTCAATGCTAGGTTACTTACTTAATAATAAGATTGGTACTAAGCTTTATAAGTTTTTTCATACCTATACCATAGCCATTATTGTTATTTTCTGGGGTCTATTATTATCCAATCAAACGGCTTTAGCAATCGGTTTAATATGGTCAGCCCATATTGGAATGGATAGAATGATTGGATATGGATTAAAGTACCCAACAGAATTTAAAGACACTCATTTAAATCGTGTGTAATTCTATATGCAAGATAGTTTTTTACTACCATGAAAGAACGCTATAAACTTTCATTCTCTTTGGTGCATTGCTGTTTTGCGCTGCATGGATGGCTAACGGGGAGCTTTCCTTGAATAAGGAATTGCACTCCTTCTTCAACTCCCTCAGTTAGATAGGTATATCTCTCAAATGCTCACTTATTCGCAGGATTTCAAACCACTTGTAAGAACAGTAATAGATGATTGGAATGAGTGTCGGTCCATTTTGGCTACATGAAGGCATGCTGAAATAAAGGAGGTAGATAAAACTCCAGTTATTACCATATAATGCACGTATTCTCCACGCCGCCCCTGGAGGCTATCCCTCCCATGTCTCAACGGGTCTAAGCCCTATCATTCCTTCGTCATGCCTATCCAAGGGGTGGAGGCCGGTTTTGCTATCGGAACGGGTCATTGCCCTTTGGTTGAAGACATCCAGTACTCCGTGCTTTCTTTGAAATCCTACGAATAAGGCAACATTCAATAAAAAATTAACGGGTAATTACTTACTTTTAGTACTCCTTAAAATTTTAATGGAATTCCTTGTGTTTAGAATAAGCTTTATGCTGCTAGAGGTTCTAAAGCGTGAACTTTATTAGGACAATAAGACTCATTTTTTCGAGATATTCCAACTAATATTCGTGCAAGTTTCCCAAGCAGTTTCATAATTGATTTCATTTTTTTCATTTTTTTTACTTTCACATTATTGGAGTGAAGCTCTTTAAATTCAGGATTGTTCATGACAAGGCTCATGGTCGCTAAATACAAGAAACGTCGTAGCCGGGATCTGCCGCGTTTAGAAATGACAATTTGTCCTTTCCATTTACCCGAGCTAGCTTCTGCTAGATGTAATCCCGCGTATCGCAATAGGGAATTACCGTGAGAGAAGCCGCTTAGATCTCCTGCTTCTCCTAAAATGCCAGCTAGTGAAATTTCACTAATTCCTTTAATGGCAAGTAGTTTATTTGCGAATGTAATTTGTTCGAGTACACCAGTCACTTCTTTTTCAACTCTTTCAAGTTGAACTGTAGCGAGATCAAATTCTTCAAGCAATTGTTCTAGGTGTAATTTATAAGCATCATGTGCTTGTTGATTACCAACAGAATGCTTAGCTAATTCAACTAGTGATTGGGCTTTTTTTAGTCCAGCGTGTCGCTTCATTTTTGTTTTCCATCCTTCAACGATATCCTGGGCTTCCATGGAACGTAATTCGATGGGGGTAGGGAATAAGCGAAGGGTTGCGATTGCCCCTTTCCCTTTTATGTCCTTAAACACTTGTCGAAGTTCAGGGAAGATAAGATCTACCCATCGATTTAATTGATTGATGGAACTGACAAGCCGTTTAACAATCACATCACGGTTAGCCATAAGTACTCGAAGTTTTTCAAAAGCTTCTGGAGTTGGACGGATAAAGGCATAATAACCATTCTTCACCATATCAGCGATTACGAGAGCGTCTTTTTTATCACTCTTAGATTGAGTATTATCTCGATTTTCTTTATTCTTTTTGACAAGATGAGGGTTAACCGTTACCACATCAACGTTTTGTTCATATAGCCATTTTGATAGATTAAGCCAGTAATGTCCGGTAGGCTCCATACCTACAATCGATGTATTGAAATTTTTTGTTTCTTTTAATTCATTGATCCACTGCAGTAATCTAGTAAAGCCTTCTTCATTATTTTCAAAAGATAGAGGATCGCCTACTACAATCCCACGGAAGTTCACAGCTCGAGCAACGTGAACTTGTTGTGCAATATCCACACCAACAACGAGATGTTTATCAGAAATTCGTTCAATTAGTTGATTTTGTTTGTCTTGCATTTTAAACTTCATAGTAGAGCTTCCTCCTTAGATTTTGAGTTTTAGAGTGGTGTCTATACTCATATCTTACTGAGGAGCTCTATTTTTTTCAAAGTTGAAAATTAACGCTCTACAGGAATGCTATAGAAGCAGTTTAGTTATACAAATTTCCCTATTGATATTTAATATTTAGGAAGGGGATTAAACATAAAAATTATTAGGGATAAGAGAAGAAGTTTTGGTTTGGATAAGTTCATGACAAAACCATTATTTGCACATTTATCGACAGTAGTTGGGGATTCGCCAAGGGATTCCCAAGTGTGCAATTGGAATCGTTGATTTTGACTATAAAAAGGGGATAATTTCGCTGGTTTTAGAGGTGTAGGAACAGTTTAACCGTTTAACCGTTTAATAAAACAATTGCTAATCGGTTACTGTCGAAGTATTTGGGACCGAATGAGAATGATTGGGATTCACGTTTTAGGAATTTGGATGATAGTAATGTTTTGGTTTGTTTTGTTCCCCAAACAGTGGTGGTTCGAGACCAGTCGTATATAGAACCTAACCTTTAGAATGATTATCCTCGTTCTTTCACTAACTGGTGCGATTACTCAATAAAGGGTAATCGCTTCCTCTTGTTGAAGTAACGGAGCAGAATACTTGACATTGATCTATTATGGTAAAACAAACAAAAGCCTTTTATAGAAATATACGGAGGATTATATGGAAGAAAACGTACAACTTAAAGATAAAATTTTCAATGATAGTAGTTACGTAAAAACTAAACAAACATTAGGTATATTATTTATTACCCTCGTGTTCTTATTACAAGTTAGTGGAACTGATAAAAAAGTTGTACTTATCGTTGTATTTACAGTAACGGTTTTAGGTGTAATTTATTTCTTATGTAAGCTCTTTTTTTATAATACGAAGAGAACCATCAAGGACATTGTATTCTTAATATTATTTGTCAGCTTATTTGTTGGGGGGATATATACATTTTTAAATTTTTGAACGTTGTTTAAGGTTAACAAGAGGAGGGTAGCAAATTAAAAAATTGTTTCCATATATAATATCTTCCTTATTTGCATTTATTGGTACAGTACTCGTTGGAGAATGGGGATTTTTAATATGCATTATAATTGGTACTATGTTTCTTATCTATCAAGAACTTCAAAAGATAAGATCACTCTTAAGGGATAAAGCATCTAAGAATAATAGTGCATGATTGTTGCATTAACGGTTGCTTTCCTTGAATAAGGAATTGCACTCCTTCTTCAACTATTGCGCAGAAGAGTTGAGCAAGGATTTTGTAAGGGGGGGAGAAATTTGCTAAAAGTATTAAGAGTTATCTTGTCGATATTTGTTTTCACATTAGGTGGCTTTGCTTTAATAACTCAAAATTTTGATTTACTACCTTATTCGTTGATTTTATTAGGTATCCTTACTTTTATTTTGGGGTTAATTGAACTCAAAAAAGACCAAAAATCTTTTTGGGGATATGCAAACATCGGTGCTTCTGTATTTGTAATTTTTGTTGCTATATATACTTCAATATTCAACTAAAGGGTGCGATTGCTCAATAAAGGGTAATCGCTTCTTCTTGTTGAAGTAACGGGCAGTTTACTTTAATAAAGGGAATATCAATTATGAAAAATAAAAGGGAGTGGTTTTCGTAATAATTAATATTATTACTGGAATTTTAGTCTTGGGAGTCAGCTTATTAATTTTAGCTGGGTGGTTAATTTTTGCTCCTTCATTTCAAACTTTTCTATTTGTTCCCATTATGGCGATTCTTCTATGGGTATTAGCTGTTATCGGAGAAAGAAAGATGGTTAAATTTAGAACTGGATTTAGAATTTTACAAATTTCTCTGGCTGCTTTAGCTTTAATTTATTTGATTATTATAAATTTTTATTAAATTCTCTCGAAATTTTTTGATGTATTTCTCTTAAATTTAAGAATGTAAATCAAATCTTACATATCTGGCTAATAATACCTAAAAGTGTTTCTTTTCAAACTGAAACTCGCTTTCTTGAATATCTTACAAGATTAATTGTTAGAATTTGTACTTAAACAAAGGAAGGGCTTAAAAAACGTACAACCTTAGTCGTACTAATTAATATTACTAATTGCAATCTATAAACCAAGATGTTTTAACTTTAAAATAAAGGTTTCTACCCCCTGTAAGAATTTTCAATTTATCTAAAACTAATTTAATGGTACTATAAATTCATGTGTTGTAACGAATGGAGTTGTAAGTGGATGGATATAGGACAAATAATTAAATTATTACGGATAAATAAAGGGCTAACTCAGTCAGAATTAGCTGAAGATATATGTTCTATTACTCACCTTAGTAAAATAGAAAATGGGTCAAAAGAAGCGAATGAAGAAAGTTTAAATTTGCTATTAGAACGTCTAGGTAGTAGTTATGATCAAGTTTTTATTGATTACGGACGATCGAGAAAACAATTAGAGGAGTTGGAAAAAGAGTTAATATACGGTAACTTTAAAAATGCCGATGAGATCGTTACATCTATTGAATCTAATGAAGAGTATTTTATATATGTAGGAACGGGAGCATTATATTATTTAAGTTTAGTTAAATATTATTTATTAGTAGACAAAGTAAGTAAAACAGATAGTTACTTTACGATTTTAAATAAATTAAAAAAATCTCTATCATCGGAAGAATTGAAAAAATTACAATTTGTACGAGGGTTAAGGTTATTAAAAGAGAAAGACTATAAAGCAGCTATAGTTAAATTCGAAGAATGCTTTGATGAACTTCCTCAAAATAAAGGAGAAATTTATTACTATTATGCTTTGTGTAGAGGGCAATTGAACCAATTTGGAGAAGCGATTGAATTTGCCTATAAAGCATTAGATATCTTCAGGATCTTATATAATTATGAGAGAATTAATCATTGTAACTTATTATTAGGGATTATTCTTACTCAACTAAAAGCGTATACCAAAGCAGAAGAATATTTTAATCAAACCATATATCATTCTAAACTAATGAATGATAAACGCTCAGAAATGATAGCGATGCACAATTTGGGGCGAGTATTAAAGAAAAATAAGCAAAACCAAGAGGCAGCTGAAATATTTCAAAAGTGTATGGATTATTATAGTAAGTGTGGACAAGAGAATGAGTTTCTCCACAGTTTAGCGGAACTTGCAGAACTACAATACAGTCAAGGAATTGACACGGCCATAGAATTAATAGAAGAAATTCTGCTGAAGTGTAGTCCTAAGAAGAATAGTCATTATTATTATCTATTTAAGACATACAAGTATAATTTGGAAAATCAGGAAAGAGATTTAGCGAGATTTTTAACATCACATGCCATCCCGTACTTTAAAGAAAATGGGAAGAATGATCAACTCTTCTATTGCTACAAATTACTTATAGAGAATAGACATGCTACCAAAGAAGTCAGTGTTGAACGAATAATTAACGAGATTATTAATAAAGTGATAGATTAGTTACAGGTATAAGTAGTGCCTTTTATGATAAGTGACCATTAAAGAATGTCTTTAATGGTTACTTTTTTTGTTCTTTTTAATCAATTGTTTCTGAAAATTTCCCAATATTATTTTAATTGAGTGTGTTTTATCTTTATATTAAGCAACAGCAGAAAAGAGGTGTTGAAAATAATTAGTGGAAAAGAATTTATCTTAGAAAATTTCTTGGAAGATAAACTGAGCATTATACCGGTTGAAGATGAAACTTCTATAGTGTTAGCTGGACCTGCAACTTTACCGATTAAAGTCAATGGAGTTATCTACAACTTTAAATGGTATACATGGACAAGCATAAAAGGGGAAGTGGATATTCAAAAAGTGATTCGTAAGATAACCTCTACCTATTCATCCATCCTTATATATGGAGATTTTAATCACGCAGAGGATGTACTAGTGAGAATGCATAGTATTTGTCATACGGGAGATGTTTTTCATAGTCAGAAGTGCGACTGTGGATATCAATTTGACGAATCACTAAAAAAAATTGTGGAACATGGGGATGGAGCTCTCTTTTATTTAGCTAATCATGAAGGAAGAGGGATTGGCTTATTTAATAAGAACTTAGCCTATGCGCTGCAAGAGATAGGCCTTGATACAGTGGAGGCGAATGAGGCACTAGGATTGAAAGATGACAACAGGGATTATTATGAAGCAGCTCGTATTATTCAGTATTTAAGAGTAGAAGGAATTTCTTTGATTACAAATAACCCCAGTAAAATTAGCTTTCTTTCAAATTTAGGTATTCATATAAAAGAGCGTATTCCTATTTGGGGAGAGATAGATCAATTTAATCAAAATTACCTAACTACTAAAATCAATAAAAATGGTCATTTAAGAGAGGAGAATAAAATACATGTCAATCATTAGCAAACAAAAAGAAGCGTTAAAGAGGCATCAAGGTCCAGTAACTTCTGTTTTGTTTAATGAAGATCATAAAAAATTTGTTACGTCTGGCTACGATGGTAAAGTAGGTAGTTTTGAGTTTGAGACTGGGATTTTCTCCATTTTAGGCCGGCACGATCATCTAGTAAACAAAGTGGTTAGCAGTCCCCTTGTTGACTTAGTAGCTTCTTGTTCTTCAGATTACACTATTAAAATTTGGGATCTAAAGGAAGATAAGTTAGTCAGAACCCTGCTAGGTCATAGTGATGATGTCGAGGATTTTGTATTTGTTGATGAAAAAATGGGGATTAGTACATCTCGAGATAAACGTATAATTATTTGGGATTTAGAGAATGGCTCTATAAAAAATATTATTTTAGGCCATGAGAAAGATGTATTATCAATTGCTTATTTTGGTGGGAAGGTTATTACCACCGGTGATGATAAGACACTAAGGATGTGGGACGTCAAAACTGGTAAGTTGCTGAATTTATGGGGACCATTTGATGTGGAAACGGATACTTGTGCTATTGATACATTAAATAATCGTGCCGTATTAGGGTGTGACGATGGCGTAATTAGAATTATTTCGTTTACAACTGGTGAAATCATTGAAGAGATTGAAGCTCATAGTTCTGGGATAAAGAAAGTGGCAATATCACCAGTAAATGGTGATATCTTGTCAGCAGCCTATGACCAGAAAATCCTTCTGTGGGATTCACATCTTTTTAAGCTGAAATTAAGCCTTGAAGGAGTCAATACTAAGTGGGAACGATCACTTACCTTCTCCCCATCAGGAACATATATAATCGCAGGATCATTTGATGGCACTGTTCATATTTGGGACAGTCATAGCGGCAAATATATGAAAGAGCTAGGTGGGGAGAATAATTATGGAAATGCTTGTTTTAATGAAGTTTCAGTAGAGGGGGACTCCTTTGCTTCTGTTAGCGATGACGGGATTATACGCGCGGGCAATATCACCTCAGGGGAGTTTACTGGTGAGTTTATTCCAGCCTCTGGTCGATACCTAATGAATGCTGTAGAACTATTTGAGGGCAGAGTCTATGCAGGGGCCCATAACCAAAAGCTTCATATATTTGAATTAGAGAAAGCTTGTTGTTCAAGTGGTTCTAGCAATAAGGAAAAGTGTAAGGAAGGGCAAGAAATATTGCTTAATGAAGGACCCATTAATACTATTAAAGGGATAAAAATCGATACACATACACATATGATTATAGGTTGTTATAGTGGAGCAATTGTTGTTACAGATAGAGATGGGTTAAAACTAAAAACGATAAATATACATAGTGGTGCAGTAAAATCACTAGCAGTTAATAAAAATAAAAATATTGGGGTAAGTTGTTCAGCTGCAGGAGAGTTATTCTCATGGGACCTTAATGGGGTTATAATAGAAAAGTACCTTGGTCATACAGCTATCATTAATGATGTAGATATTGATCCTACTGGACAGCTTATAGCAAGTGTCTCAAGAGACTTCACCTTGAAAGTGTTTAATATTTGGACTGGAAAGTTGATAAGTTCTTTTGATCTTGGAAATAAATCACTGAAGTCAGTATCCTTTTTGAGTCCATCAGAAATCATTGTGGGCGATTATTGGGGGAATGTCATCAAAGTAGATTTAAACAGTGAAACTATTATTAAGTCAAATACCGCTAAAAATGGAATAAGTAGTATAGCAGTATGTTCAGGTGAAGATCTTGCTTTGTTGAGTTCTTATGATGGACGTATTTATCAAGTAGATCAAAATCTTAAAGTAACAAAGCAGTTAGTTAAAATGAATATAGAATAAAAGGGGATAGAATAATGAAAAAATATATTGGGATTCTTTTTATGGCTATGGCAGTAACTTTGACTACCTTATCTGGAGGAGAAAGCACGGAAATAAGTAGTAGTGACCCAATCTGGCCACCAGCTTCCCTGGAGCAAACGGTAGTACACAGTGACCCAATTTGGCCACCGGCTTCCTTGGAACAAACGGTATCAAACAGTGATCCGATTTGGCCGCCAGCCGCATAAAGATATTATCTAATTGACAATATCTATAACTGATTAAAACACCTTTGATTGATTTTCAAAGGTGTTTTTTTATTATAAGTTTAAATCTCCCAACCATAGTATTTAATAAGAAGTGGGTACGGTACTTAGATCAACACGGTTGATGATCAAGCAACCAGAGAGACTAATTTCTTAAGAAATCGACCTCTTTCAAAAATATAATTTCAGAATAGATTCATAATATAAGTTTTTTTATGAAATTTTCCCAATTGTGCATTTATTGTTTATGCGTAAAAATAAATTTGTAGCAGCTACAAATCATAAATCAAAAGGAGGAAATTAAAATGAAAAAGAAACCATTTGTAAAACCAACTCGTGTACCAGTTTTATCTGAGAAATAATTTAATAATACTTAACGTAAATAAGGCGGAGATTAACTCTCTGCCTTATTTTTAAAAAAAGGAGAAGATTTATCAATGGATAGAATTACTAAAATAGCATATATAGCTAATAGAGATTGCTTACTTTGTTCAGATATTAGAGGCAGGGTGCATTATTTAGATCGATGGCTAAACTTACTAAAGTCATCACCTTCTACAGCTTATACAAATATGATTAACGCTATTACATTTACTGAAGAATTTATATTTACACGTGATATTAAAGGTGTAATCGGAAAGTGGGATGCAGATACTTTACACCCACTAGATTTTCATGATGATTATTCACTAAGAGAGAATGAATATTTAGAGTCTTTAGATGAAGAATCCTCTCCTAGCTTAGCTAGAGGAATTGCTGCTTTCAATGGAAAACTATACACCACTAATGGCTATGCTCAATTCGTCGTGCTAGATCAAGATACATTTAATGTGATTAAAATATACCCACCGTTTAATGAGCTTTCGTTTGTAGATGGTATTTGCGTTGAAAATGCAGATATCCAGGCAATCTCAGAAACTTGTGGAATGCTTCATCTAGGTAATATTGAAACGCATGATTTTAGCAAGAAAATTTCTATTGACAGTGGAAACGTACATATTATTCGTTATGACAAAAAGAATAGTCGATTTATCGCAACCCAAGATTACGGTTTAGATGAAGATAAAAATGTGCGTAATGGCATTGTTACATTAGATATGAAAACGTACGAGAAAAAAGAATATCATTTTACCACTGATGATGTGGAATTCTTACAGTTTTCAGATGATTATACTTTAGTCATTGCAGGTGGATTCGATGGTAAAGTCCACATCTACGACAATAACGAATCAGAATTAAAACTCAAAAAGATCCTAGGTCCATTTAGACATCAATTGATAGGAGGCTCCACTATTGAAGACGATTTATATCTTTTGATGCAAAGTGGGGAACTTATTAGAACAGATCTAGAAGGAAGGATTAAAGATGAACTAGATTTTGATTATAAGTGTGTATGGTCAATTGAAAGTCACCCGACAGAAAGTAATTTAATTTATTGCGCAACAGGTAAAGGTGTAAAAGGATATCGCTTTGAAGATGCACCTTATAACAGTGTAAATTTCACCCTTGAATTTGAGAATAATCATTCTCTAGGTATCACATTCCGTGTCGTACCATTAAATGATGGTTCTTATATTGGTCTAACTCGAAAAAATATTATTTTCCGTAGTAATGAGCAGGGAGAAATTCTCTGGCATAATACCGTCGAAGACCTACCTAAAAATGTAGCAGTGAATGCAGAAAACCAATTCTGTTTGCTTGGTTTAGATAACGGTAAGGTTTATGAACTTGATGTAGAGAAGGGTAAGATTGTTAGAACAACAAAATTAAACGCTCCTGTATACGTGCTAGCTTATAGAGAAAACGGAGAAAAGGTAATTGGAACTAAACCAGGGGACTTTATCATTTGTGATACAGAACTCAATGTGCTCAGGGAATTTGCTTTAGATGGTTATCCAAAAAGAATGATGAACTTCGGTGAAAAAGAGTTTGTTGTTGGTTCATTTGGACTGGTAGAGTTAAATCTTGACCAAGGTGAAGCTGTAAACACCTATACAGAGTTATTATGGAACACAAAAGAGAATGGTTCATTACTCGGAGAATATAGCTTTGTAATAAGCTACGGAAAACAAATTGGGGTGTACAAACAAGGTACAGAAGAGATGGTAGGCCTAGTGGAACCTCTATATGACTTTCCGAAAGGCATGCTTGGCATAGAGAGTCAACAAGACCATGATATTTTGTTAGTTGGAGGCAATGGCGGTTTTATCAATGTATATAGAATAGTGGATGGCTCTCCAATTAAAGTAAGGGAATTATATGTATAAATTAGATGGTGATGTGTTGAAGAGTTCTATTAAGGATATTAGATGGATCGAAATACCAAAAGGTACTGCCATTATAGGTAGTACCTTAGAAGAAATAGAGGCAGCCAATGATTATTGGAAAACAAGATTGCTTGATCCATCTTATAACGAGAAGTTCAAGGAATGGTTATTAAAAGAGTATCCTTCACACGAAGTAGAACTAAAACCTTTTTTGATATCAGATATCCTTGTTACGAATGGAATGTATAAGGAGTTCTGCCTTGATATGGGTAGTGATATTTCTGAACCAGAGAGCCTAGTAAATAAGGATTTGGGTGGAGATATGACATGTCCTATTTGGGGGGTAACTATACAAGAAGCGTTTCAATTTGCTGATTGGTTTTCAATGAAATACGGGGTGAAAGCGAGCCTACCTACAGAAGCCCAATGGGAATACGCAGCAAGAGGGTCTACTCGGAGAGTTTACCCATGGGGAAACGATTTTTCTCCCACTAAATGTAATAGTTTCGAATCCAATATTGGCCGCACCAGTCCAGTGAGAAGTTATGAGGCAGGTAAATCATATTTTGGTCTCTATGATATGGGTGGAAACGTCGAGGAATGGGTTGATACTAAATATAACGTGTATCCCTTCGGAGTGAAAATCACTGATGATCTAGTGGATGAGCTTGGTGAGAAATATTACATTTTAAAAGGAGGGTCCTTCGCTAGGGGAGGAGACCTTTGTAGGGTAGCGCGCAGACATGGTAGACACCCGGATGATGTATTTAGGTATACGGGTTTTCGATTAGTAATTAATTAGGTCACAATTTCAAGGTGAAGTTAATGAATCAGCGTAGAAAAATGAATATGATATTTGCCGCTAATATAGTTACTTCTGTAGGTTCCGGTATCACTGCTTTCACGATCCCCTGGTTAATTATTAACATGGACGGTGGAGAAAGAACATACGGTATTCTTTTTATCTGTGTGTCGATTGGTATGTTCTTCCTTGCGCCATATGCTGGGATATTAGTTGACCGTTTTCCGCGGAAAAAGATCTTACTTTTGTGTGAATTTATAGCGGGTATTTTATGTAGTGTGGTGCTCATCACCTATCTTTTATCAGGAGCAATGAGTATTTACTTACTTATTATTCTTATGATTGTTACATCTATTTACTCTTCTGTACAAATACCTGCTTTACTTGCTTTTACTCAAGAGTCTTTTACTAAAGATGAATATAAAAAAGTTAATGGTCTAATGGAAGTTCAAAGTCAATCAGCTACCTTTATTAGCGCAGGTCTAGTTGCGTTATTAGTAGGCAGAATTGATCTCTGGATCATTTTCTTGGTGGATGTGGCATCCTTCTTCGTAGCTTTAGGAATTCTTTTTTTAATCCCTTATAAGAGTCAGTTGTTTCCAAAGAATTCATCTGCAAGTAAACCTAAAATGTTAGAAGACTTAAATAGTGCATGGAGTTATATGAAAGTAAATAAGGCTCTAATGGTATTGCTAATGTGTTCATTTATTCCTTTTATAATGGTTTTAGTAGGAAACTATCTTAATCCAGTCTACATTTATAGTGACTTAGGAGCAAATCCGGATATCCAAGGATATGCAAGTGTTATTTATGCATTAAGCGCAATTTTAGGGGGGATAGCTGCTACGGTTCTTTCTCAAAGATTCGGTGATTATACCTCTATAGTTATTACTTATATAGTTTATTTAGTTGGTATTATTGGGATTATCTTATTTCCAACAGTCGGTATTTTCTTGTTTATGAGATTGTTCGCAGGCGTAGGGAATGCAGGTAGTCGAGTATTGCGTAAAAATATCATGATGATTAATATCCCTAATAATATGATTGGAAAAGTGAATAGTTTCTTTAGCTCCATGAGTATGCTTTTACAAGCCATTTTAGTAGGTATTATAAGTCTTTCAATTAGTAGTGTGGGTGCTTTATTCTCTTTCTCTCTTATTGGAATTTTAATGACTTTAGGATTAATTGTTATGGGTACATCAATCATCATACTAAAGAAAAAAGAAATTACTATCCCAATCAACCATAAGGAAGGTGTTAGGTAATGAAATATGATATAGCAATCGTTGGTGGTGGACCGGCAGGTATGAGTGCTGCTTTATTTCTAAAAGGAGCTGGCCTAAACGTTAAATTGATTAACTCCGAAAAATCCCAATTGAAGAATGCTTGGCTGGACAACTATTTAGGTTTAAACGATATAAGTGGACCAGAACTCCTAGAAAAGAGCAAAAATCAGCTAAAGTTACGAGAAATATCTCTATTAAATGACGAAGTAACAGATATTCAATGGAATAAAAAAGACTTTTCCGTTGAAATGGAGAACAATCCTCCTATTGTTGCGAGTAGAATTCTTTTAGCAAGTGGTCAGAAAAGTGGACTTAAGATCGCAGAGAAGCTAGGACTTTCTTTAATTGAAAACAACGAACCCTATGTAAAACTTAAGGTAGAGGTAGATACTGAATATCAAACCTCCCATCAAGACGTGTATGCATGCGGTACACTAGTCGGAGTCTCTTCTCAAGCTATCATCGCTGCAGGGAACGGTGCACAAGTTGCGTTAAATATCATTAGCAAATTGTCTGGTAAAAGAGTTCACCACCATAAAACTCTCGCTTAGCAGCACTTTGTGCTGCTCTATATAAATTAAAAGTATATACTGCTTAGTATTTTATTTTACATTTCTTTTGATGCTGAAAGGGCTGGTTTTATGTGGGTTTGCGAAGAACATGTAAAAGTTGGGGTGAGCATTTTAAAATCACCACATATAAGAGGAAATGAAAATAAACTTAAGCTTAAATGCCTGTATTGTGAAAATGAGGCCACTTATGAATTGTATTATTTTAAGGTGAGTAATATAAACGCTAGGAGAGAAAGCGATGAAAGATATTGCTTATATGAGAGCAGCACTTGATCTAACAAAATTAACCTTAGGACAAACCAGTCCTAATCCTGTGGTTGGAGCTGTGGTGGTAAAAGAAGGAGTCGTAATTGGGGTTGGAGCTCACCTCAAGAGAGGTGACCATCACGCTGAGGTTTATGCCTTAGAAATGGCAGGGCAGCAAGCTGAAGGAGCAACTCTTTATGTGACTTTAGAGCCTTGTTGTCATGAAAACTTAACCCCGCCCTGTACGAATCTTATTATTGAAAAGAAAGTTAAGAGAGTAGTTGTTGGAATGCAAGATCCTAATCCAAAGGTAAGTGGTGGTGGGATTAAGAAACTACTTGAGGCAGGTATAAGAGTAGACGTGGGTTTACTAGAAAAGGACATTAGAGAAGTAAATAAATATTTTATAAATATTCAGGAGAATAAATTGCCATATGTAACGATCAAATGGGCATCTAGTTTGGATGGTAAGATTGCAACTGCTACAGGAGAAAGTAAATGGATTACTTCTGAAGGAGCTAGAAATGATGTACACAATTATAGAAACAACCATGATGCCATTCTAGTTGGTATTAACACAATTCTAAGTGATAACCCTAGATTAACAACGAGGGTAAATGAGGGATTGAATAAGCACCCTATTAGAGTTGTTTTGGACAATAGATTAAGAATGCCTAAAGAGTGTTATGTAGCAACTGATAGAACTTCACGAACACTAGTCTTTGTCTCAAATCAAGTAAGTGAACAATTAATACATAGCTATGCTGGTACAAACTTAGAAATAATTAAACTAGAGAGTGATCAAGTAAATACGACAGAAGTGTTAGATTACTTGGGCAGGGAAGGAATTAATTCAGTTTTTGTTGAGGGAGGAGCGTCTATTATAGACAGTTTCTTTAGAGATGGTGTTGTTAATGAGGTAGTTGTGTATATGAGCCCAAGAATTATTGGAGGTACTGATGCTCTCTCTCCAGTAGGTGGGATTGGGTTTTCTGAACTTAATAAAGCTCCTCATCTTGAAGTGAAAACTATTGATCAAATTGGATCGGATATTAAGATTACTGCTACGTGTACATACTCACAAGAGTAAAAAAGTACAAATGTTTTTTCCGTTACCTTAATTCAAGAATGTATGTGTATTCCTCCTAGAAGACAAAACAATGTAGATATTTATGATTCCGCCAAGCTTAGAGAGCAATTTACATTTAACCGTGAGGAAATATAAGCTTTAATGGAGGATGGAGTCACTACTTAATAATTCTATAATATGTAACGAGGGGGAATTTAATGAAAAAATCAAAAGAATTAGAAGTAAAAATGGATTTACCCTTAATCTTATACCTTTCATTTAATATCCAAATAAATTCTTCACATGTATTTCTACCTATAAAATTTACTATAAAAGTGGAATCTATGTATTAGAGGTGATAAAAAAGAAAGATTGTCTTACTTTCTTTTTTCATACTTTAGAATCAGCAAAAGATTTTGCAAAAAAGAAGTTCGATATCAAAGGTTCTTTTAGAAAGAAAAGAGATAATAATCAATCGTCTTCTTAGCTTTTAACCATAAAGGGAATTTAAGGATTGATATAACATCTGGGAATGACTGTCTCACTAATTTTTTAAGAAAGCGTGGATTTGAGAATGTTAGTAACCCTCCAGTTATGATCATAAACTCTGATAGGATGCCAGAAAGAAACAATACCTTATGGGCGATATCTGCTCAAGTTTTTGGATAAGTAATTCACTTTAAAACCTCCGCATGATGTAGCAACTGTGCCATCATAGAGAGGTTTTAATTCTTTTAAAAGGAATTCAGCTTTCAAACTTTAAATCTGGAGTGTAGGGGCTCCATGACAATATTTATCCTTACTCTAACATGGTGGTATTGCTAATATAAGCTGATTCTTCCTATTTATTTAGGGTATAATTTAAATGGAATTCCTTTGGAATCATGAATATCTTTGTGGCGCTACTTGCCGGATTAATTATTTTCCCTAGAGTGTTTACGTTTGGGCTTGAGCCAAATGAAGGGCCGCAGCTAATCTTTGTTGTTCTGCCAGCAATCTTCAGCAACAGAAGCCCCCGCCGGCTAACCATTGCGGGGCTCACTCGTTCCATATAGTTTATTCAAATAGTTAAAGTCACACTTACTTTATTAATAACCAGAATCCTCTGAAGTTAAATTTTCTAACATTGTATGATCCATTCGTTGAAGCGGCTTTTCAGCTGGACCTTCAATCACTTCTCCTCTATAAGAGAAGCGAGAACCATGACACGGACAATCCCATGTGCGGTCCCCGTGATTCCAGTTTACTTCACAGCCTATGTGAGTACAGGTCGTGTCAACAATATGAAGATTTCCATCTGGATCCTTATAAGCACCTCTGCGCTGTCCATTGACAAAAATAGCAGCACCCTCATCCTTAGCAAGGTCCTTCACATTTTTCTCGGGAATTTCCAACTTTCCTTTGATTAAATGTTTTACCACATCCGCATTTTCAACGAAGAATTTCTTTAAGCTAGGGTCCGCATAAAAGCGCGAAGGAGAATACAAGTCCTTATATGGATTACATGTCTTCATCACAAGATCTCGAAGAAGCTTAGCTGCTGCAGTTCCATTCGTCATTCCCCATTTACGGTACCCAGTAGCAATTAAGATCGAAGGATGATCAGCGGTGATGGGTCCGATGTAAGGGATTTTATCTAGAGTGGTTAAATCCTGAGTCGACCACCGATTAACCACTTCTTCATATTGAAGAACTTCTTTACCAAATGCCTCTAAAGCTGTGTAATGAGCAAGGGTATCTTTTCCTTGGCCTGTTTTGTGGCTTTCGCCGCTCACAATCACTAAAGACTCACCATTTTCTTTAATAGAGCGGAGAGAACGGCTTGGTTGATCTACGCTAAGATACATGCCATCCGGATACTCCATTTTCGTTTTAACAGCTAATACATATGAACGATCTGCATACATACGAGTTGAATAAAGGCCAGTCCCTTCATAAAACGGGAAATGAGAACAAGACAGAACATGCTTAGCTTCTACGCGCTTTTCATTACGAGTGAGGACAACAGCCCCTTGATCTTTTTCTTCAATATTCACAGCAACCGTCTCTTCGTAAATCTGTCCACCTTTTTTCTTAAATTCTTCTAAGAGAACTTTAAGGTGTTTCAGCGGGTGAAATTGAGCTTGGTCTTTCATAGAAAGGACCTTTTTCACTTTAATGTTAAAAGGAATCTCATTACTCAAATCCCCATCAATTTTAAGTTTGATATAAGCCTTATATTCCTTATCAAGCTTTTCAGCATATTCGTCCGTTGTCGCATAAAGATAAGCATTTTGCTTTTTGAAGTCACAATCAATGGAATGCTTATTGACCGTCTCCTCAATAAACGTTAACGCTTCGCTGTTTGCTTCATAATATAATCTCGCTTTATTTCTACCAATATGATTAATAAATTCATCATAGATCATATCGTGCTGTGCTGTTATTTTAGCTGTGGTATGACCTGTTGTTCCATTTAAAACTCTTCCGGCATCTAATAAAGCAACTTTTCAGCCATCATTAGCGAGGAGATAAGCTGTCGTGATGCCTGTAATTCCGCCGCCGACGATGGCAACATCTACTTTTAAATCTTCACTTAAAGGAGCAAAGGCAGGTAGCTCCACACTATCAAGCCAGTAGGATTCAGGGTAATGAGGGAGATTCCCATTTTCTTCATTCATTTGAGTCATTCCTCCATCCATTGTCATATAGATGAAATTATTTCCATTGGGTTGATGGAATATACAGCTATAGATAATATGGATGAAATTCAGCATAATAGATAGACCTCATAAAAAGAGGGATCGATATGAGAGAGTGATCAGAACGGTTCGTTTAATGCTTTAGAAGCAAGGTCTACTAGGGGATTTCCTGCTACTGATGTCCTATTACTCATAGTAGCAATTTCATTGAAAGCTTCTTTCTCATTATTTATCTCCGTTGGATTTGGAGTTAGTGGGTGGATATTATTTTTTACCATTCAAGATTTTCTTATAAGGAAGGCATCATCATACTGCTAATTTAATAGTTGGATAGATTCAATGCACTTCATGTTATACTAACGAGCAGAATAGTTGTGCGAAATGTTCCTAGCTTAAATGGAGGATGGGTACATCACTCTGGTAAAGGCTAGGCAGTTCCTTATGGAATTGAAGGGTTATATCGAAGAATCAAATGAAAGGGTAACGCCTTGAAGGGTTCTCTCTGAGTCGAGTAGCATTAAAATTAGTAAGAATGATAGTGTTATAAGCTCGGCAGAAAGGCGTGAGAATTTACCGTAACAGTGTTTTTAGCTGACGAAAGCCTACCCGATGGGGTGGTGTAAATCATGATGCTTGAGTTGATTGACTATGGTGAGGATGCTAAAGAACCTAAAATAAAGGGTTAAGCTGACGAACTTCTGAATGTACGGGTCTACACCTGCAATACATAGAAATGTGTATATCACCAAATCGTGAGGTTAGCAGTGGATGAGTAAAACTAACTATTATGAAAATCCATGATATGTTACAGGCATATGAACGGCTGACAGGCTTAAAGGAAGCACCTACGTTCTTTCTATAATAGATATAATTCAACGTTGTAAACTGATAACGTGGAGGGCTTACTCCCTATGAAATGGTAATAAGGAAAGCAATGATGAGATTAGTTATTGTATAACTTATTTTTGTATCAGTGAAGGTGGTGGCACAGTACCAATGAAATGTCTAATCCACATGGAGGGATAGCCACTAGACTAATAAAGAATCATTCAACCATGTAACACAGTTCTTTATCGGTTAATAAGGTTCTTGTCAGACTAAAAGAGGTTCAACTCCCAAGGGAGTCACCGACTTGTTAAAACGGAAGAAACTGCGACACAATGAGTATTATGATATGCAATACTGCTTTGATAATCTGTATGCTCAAAGTGTCGATGGTCAAAATTTCTATGACTTAATTGAAATCATTAGTTCGAAAGAGAATATACGTCTTGCCTATCGAAACATCAAAAGAAATACAGGTAGTAAGACGGCTGGCTCAAATAAATTAACGATTGAGGATGTAAAACATCTCTCAGTAGACGAAGTAATTGAAAAGATTGAAAAGATGCTCACATCCTATGAACCGCAAAAAGTAAGGCGTGTTTTCATTCCGAAAGCGAATGGGAAAACAAGACCATTAGGTATTCCTACAATATGGGATAGAATACTTCAACAGTGTATTTTACAAGTATTAGAACCTATATGCGAAGCCAAATTTCATAAACATAGTTATGGCTTCAGACCAAACAGAAGCACTCATCATGCGAAGGCTAGGTTTGAATTTCTTATCAATCAAACATGACTTCATCACTGTATCGATGTCGATATAAAGGGCTTCTTTGATAATGTGAATCATAGTAAATTGCTTAAACAAATTTGGTCGCTTGGGATAAGGGATAAATCCTTGCTCACTATCATTTCAAAGCTATTAAAAGCAGAAATTGAAGGTGAAGGTCTTCCGACCAAAGGAACGCCCCAAGGTGGCATCTTATCGCCACTTCTTTCGAATATCGTCTTAAATGAATTAGATTGGTGGGTTAGTGACCAGTGGGAAACCTTCGAAACAAGATTCAATTATAAGTATCCTGGAAAATACTATCCCCTGAAAAAGACGAAATTGAAAGAATGTTATATCGTAAGATATGCTGATGACTTTAAAGTCTTATGTCGTACTCGAACACAAGCTATTAAAATGAACTATGCAATTAAAGACTTTTTAAAAACTCGGCTACATCTTGAAACAAGTGAAGAGAAATCTAAAGTAATGAACCTAAAAAAGAATTCGTCAGAATTCCTTGGGTTTTCGATTCGAGCCATTCGAAAAGGTAAAACGCGAATGGGTTATGTTGCTCAATCGAATATGACTAAGAAAGCAAAATCCAATGCATTCACCAAAATTAAAGAGTCAATCAAGGTAATACAAAAGAAGCCATGCATTGAAACGGTTTGGCATTACAATACCGTTGTCATGGGGATCCAAAATTACTATTCAAGTGCCACTCAAATCACAAATAATTTAAGTGAGTTAGCCTCCTATCTTGGAAAGACTTTATATAATCGACTAAAGAGCCTCAGAACAGAAGCGAAATTCTCTGATATGACTTCTACATTACAAAAAAGCTATAAAGGATATGAACCTAAGTTTTATAAAATTAGGAATATGGTATTTGTTCCTATTTATGCTCAACGGCATAAAACTAACCTCTGTTTTTCTCAAGATATCTGTAATTATACGGTTAAAGGCAGAGACAAGATACACAATACCCTTAAAGCAATAAATAAAAATGTACTAGCTTATATTATGAAACATTTCATCCCAAATCGAACGATTGAATATAATGACAACCGTATTAGTAGATTTATTGCTCAATACGGAAAATGCGCTGTATTAGGGGTTGAACTTGGAAAAAGGGATTGGCACTGTCACCATAAGAACCCCTATCATCTAACAAAAGATGATAGTTACTCAAACCTTATCGTGTTACATGAAGCCATTCACAGACTTGTACATCTGAAAGATGTTAATAAAATCAAGTCGATACTCCAAACATTTCAATTAAACAAAAAGCAAAAAGAAAAGATAAATGAACTCCGAAAACTATGCAAAAATGAATCAATCTAAATAGGGAATAAAGACTTCGCTTCACTAAATACATAGAATTGAATGAATTGGATTAGTTGGAACGCCGTATGCGGTGAAAGTCGCACGTACGGTGTGAACAGGGGGAAAAGGAAGCGATAACTTCAAATCCTTACCTATCTGTACGAACAACACATAATGAAGTGTAGCCTTACACAAAGGTTAGTCCGTGTAAGGCTATTTTACTAGAGGGAAACTTCTGTTTTTAAAGTAAGGGCTTTATGTAGATAGTCATTACATTTTTCTGGGTTATTTTTACTTTTATGAAACCATGCTAGTTTGAGTGAAATATTAAACAAAGTTTCTTTTCTATTTAGAAGCTGGGCTATGCTATTAGCTTTCAATAAAGAGTCTAATTCCAAAGAAGTGTTATCTAACTGTTTGTATACACCACTTAAAAGAATAAGACATTCTAGTTCATCAAATTTAGAATTTGCCTTTCTAAAAAGCATCAAGCTTTCTTCAGCTAACTCTTTAGAAAGTGAGAACTCTTTATATTTTAAATAGATATGAGCTAACCCCATCTTATTCCTTGCCACTCCAAGGTTGTTATTCAGGTTTATATTTAATTCCATGCTTGAGCTAAAATAGTCTTTTGCACTAGCCAAATTCCCACTCTGATTATCTATTTCTCCAATATTATGAAGAATTTTTGTTAGAAGAACAGGTTTGTTAAAGTTATTAGCATATTCTTGGGCTTTTGTTAATTTAGTACGAGCTAGTAAGTAGTATCCATTTCTAGTAAACAATATCGATGATAGGATTAAAGAGCTTATTAAATATTCTTTGTCATCCGGTAATAAATTCTCAATTGATTCTTCACAAAAGTAACTAGCCTTATTAAAGTTATTTAATCGATAATACGTAGAAGCAATATTATATTGAAGAATACCTTTATAGCCTTTGAGTGTTTGGTTACCTAGTAATTGAGCGTATAAATCTTCAAATTCAGTTAACGCCATTTTATACTTTTCTTTAGCGAATTTGATTGCTGCGAGTTTAATCTTGCACTTAAACTCCCCTTTACTTTCACTAGATAAACTAGAGAAGGTAGACATCGCCTCTTTTAATTGCTTTTCTGCCTCCTCCAATCTTCGCAAATTAAAATAGTGATTGCCTAATTTTCTATGGGCTTCAGCTTTAAAAGAATATAAATGTGAATCTTGAGCTAGTTCTATTATGGTGAGGTAGATCTTCTCGGATTTCTCATGTTGAAGAGCTTCGAAAGTAGAAGCTTGAGTTAATAAACTTTTGATTTTATCAATTACCTTTTTATCAGTAAATACTTCATTACTTAAATTTAGAGCGCTTACAAGATGATTATAAACTGTTGGATGAATTTCAGTTATCTTACCATTCTCGATATTACTTAATGTGCTGACTGAAATTATATCACCAGCAACCATGGTTTGAGTCTTCTTTTGGCGTTTCCTTTCTTTCCTGATAATCTGACCAAAATGTTCCATATATGAGAACCTCCTTAAAATTTTTATGTCGAAATTTTATTGTTTTCAAATGGAAAGAGTGATGTATGATTATTTATAACTAGAATATAAGGAGTGAAAAAAATGAAAAAAATAACAATTTCTTTTTTGATCAGTATATGTTTCCTATTTACCGTTTCTACGATGAATGTAAGTGCTTCTGATGATGTAGGTGCCTTTAAAGAAACCTTGCCAATTTCTGAAACCACTCAACCTTAAAACTTGATACTATGATTATATAAAATTATTTATCTTTTTGGGAGTAAAATGAAATGACAACGAAACCCATCCTGTGTATTCAACATGCAGGGTGGGTTTCTTTTTTATAAAATTTTTGAATATTTATTTTATTTTTTTTGCTCATAGGCAAATTGAGAATTTTATCTAATTTGTAAAGTGAACAAGCCAGATGGTGCTGTTGTTCAAACAATTAATTATGGGGGTGAAGTGTATGAAGAAAAACTCAGGTACTTTAAAACGTATCCGCCTTGAAAAGGAGCAGCCGAAAGATGGAATCACATTAGCTGTTGTTGGGGCAGGTACCGGAAGCGTAAAACTTGATGAAATTGATTAATTAATACTTTTCTTAAGAGGCGTCTAGGCGCCTCTTAAGCAAGTTAGGTGGTGTGATGAATGGTAAAAATACCATATCAAATAAATGATGGAGGACTGGTAGGGTTGATTCCAACCGGGAAAGTCCATTTCTTTGAGGAAACGATACAACCATTATTAGATGAAGTTAATAATGGAACTCGTAATGCCTCTTCTATTAATTATCATGAATATATGATTGAAGAACCTTTAGTAGATCTTGATAAATTTCATTTGAGTGCTCCAGCTATAGCTTTTATTGAAACTACAAATTTATGTAATTTAAGGTGCAAACATTGTTATGCCAACTCAGCTCTAAAGAGGCCAAATGAAATGTCTACGGATTTGATTAAAGAAACAATTGATCAGCTAGCTGAAGTAGGAGTCTTACAGCTTTTTTTAAGTGGAGGAGAAATTTTTGCTCACAAAGATGCGGTAGAGATAATTAATTATGCGAGAACAAAACCATTCTACACACAAGTATTCACGAATGGAATGTTAATAACAGAAGAAAAGTTAAAAGCCCTCACCCCGAATACTTCTTTTTTTATAAGCTTTGATACTGCTGATCCAGAAAGAACGATTCGAGGGGGAATGGATTTCCCTAAGCTAAGAGAAAAATTCGAGCTAATGAAGAAGTATGGACATGCTTTCCGTACGGCCATTTCAGTGCATCGATATAATCTAGACGATGCAGAAGAGATATTTGAATGGTGTGTAAACAACGGATATCCACGCCCGCAATGGCTAGAAACTCATCCTATTGGACGTGCTCTACTACATCCAGATATTTTATTGCAACCAGAACATATCTCAAAATCAATTGAAACTTATAAACGATGTATGGACAAGTTTAGTAAGCCTGAATACGAAGCTCCTCCAAAAGATGAGTCAAAAGAAGCTACTAGAATGTTTAGTCTAGAAACGATTAAATTTTGTCAGAAGCTAGAACGAGCAACTAACCAAGAAAAATGTGGTCGTTCTATTGCATATATAAATAGCGCCGGTGATGTATATCCATGTAGTAATTGTATGAGTAATGAAGATTTTTTGGCTGGGAACCTAAGAGAGCATTCATTCGCTGATATTTGGTCAGGTGGCTTTGATGAATTTAGAAGCATTACTTTTGATGATTTTAAGAGCTGTCAGTCTTGTTCTGTGTATCAGGAAGATATTTGGTGTCAATTTCGATGTCCGCCACTTGCCAAGAATGTATCCAAAGATAAGTTAGGTTGCGGGGCGACAGAGTATTTACAAATTTTTATGATTGAAGCAAACCGTTATTGGGAGCAACGCAAGCAAGAAGGATATACTCTCAAACTTGAAATGCACAAATAAGGGGGATGACTATGTCTACTAGCTATACTGAACTAAACCTTGGAGAATTACTTAAAAGACACCCAGAATTACAAATCTCTCATTCCGATTATAATATAAACGTAACGGCAAATTTTGGAACGAAACTAAGAAGTGGTGACGCTGAAAAAATGTATAAAGACTTCGATGGTGCCGGAAAGCCTTCCACTTTATATTTTCATGTACCACTGTGCTCGTATATATGCCACTTTTGTAATTACGTCAAAAAATATCTCGCGGAAGACGGTAATGAAGAAGAAGTTTTAGAAAATTGGGTTAACCTACTGATTAAAGAATCTACCGAAAATTTACATAGGAATAACTGGGTAAGCAAAGCGAGAATTGAATCTATTTATATTGGCGGTGGAACAGCCTCTCTTTTGAAGCCTCGCCATCTGAGGAAACTAATGACCCATATCAATGCAAATTATTATATAGCGGACGAATGTGAAGTTTCTTTAGAAGGTAATCCCGATAACTATCAAGGAGATGAGTTAGACCAAGCAATTGAAATGGGCTTCAATCGCTTTAGTATAGGTGTACAGTCTCTTGATGATCAGGTTATAAATGCAGTAGGACGCAAACACGATCGAGCCATGTCACTTAGCGCAATCGATAAACTCTTAGTTACAGAAAAACCATTTAATGTGGATGTCATCTTCGGCTTACCTTATCAAACACCGTTGAGTATCGCTGAAGATGTAAGAGTATTGTGTGAAAAAGGAGTGCCTACTATTACCATATATAGGTTGAGGAATGCCGATAGGCAGAAGATGGGTATTGGTAATAGCTCCTTATGGAACAATAAACGTGTTAGAGAAAAGATGGAAAATGCGAACCTGTTTCCTAGTTTAGAGATGACTTATACCATGCGTGAAGAAATACTGAAGGTCTTCCTAGAATATGGTTATCAGCCAAGCCCTTGTGGTTGGTGGAGCCGTCCTAATACCTATGCAGAAGGTAACATACCACAAATTTCAAAAAATAAGTGGGAACGTTATGATTCTATGATTGCCTATGGTCCTGGTGTATATGGATGGTTGACAGGTGGCCAAGATACAGTACTTCAAACACATAATATCAGCGATATAGGAAAGTATGTAGAAGCAATGGAAGGTAATGAAAATCCTTTATCATTTGGAAGGTTATTAGAAGGGAATCAAGCGATCTCGACAGCTCTTGGGTTTAACTATAAAGCTAACCAGCCAATTAAAGTAGAGAGATATCAGAAACAATTCGGTGTCAATTTGTTAACCGACACACCTTATGCTGAGGTAATTTCTTCGTTAATTGAAAATAGGTTATTAATTAAAGTCGATGAGAATACTCTTATCCCTACTTTAGATGGTGAAGCCTTACATGAAGAAATTATTTCTATATACTTTCACAATAAGATTGGAAACTTCACAACGGAAATTTGTAACAAATAATGCCCTATGATTAAGAATCTAAGAATATATGAAAGCCTCCCTTCTGGTGACTATGAGCATTGTCTACTCATTGTACAGTCTGGTCAGATGAGCCGGTATGATGAAGCGGGGGCTTTTCAAGAATTAGAGTTATATAACCGTTTAGAGGATAAATTGAAGGGAAAAAAGGTTGGGGTAATTAGATTTGATTTCCCTGAAAGAAAAGACTCGTCCAGTCCAATACTTGATGAAGAATACAGTAAAAGGTTGGATCGGCTGCAGAGAGTCCTATCTACTGTTAAAGAGAAGATTGATGATAATCAGTCTATTACTTTAATGGGTATGTCATTAGGGGCAGATCTAATTATGGATATTGTAAATACTTTATCTAACAAGTTATCTATTATTTTAATAGGGTCTGTTATTTTTGAGGAAGTTCACATCCCTACCTATATAGAATCTGTTTCATTAATCTATGGGAGTGAAGACTACATTTCTTTAGAAGAAGAAGTTACCATGGAAACTTTAATCAAACCTGAAACATACGGTATGGATAGTTTGAATAATATTGAGTGGGAAAAAGATCCAGCGCTCGTCATTTTAAAAGGGTTAGGTCATTCTTTAGACGTGAACCAACTGGAACATGATGATCCTGTAAAGACTTTAAGTGACCTGATACTAAGGAGGGAATTTCGTGAATCAAAGTGCAAAGAGATTTGATGAGATTGCTAATAATTTTCTAAATAGTGAAGTTCATAAGTCTAGCCCAAGCATTGAAATTTTAAAAGATTTATTGGGAGATCAAACGGATAGTCGTATTTGTGATGTCGCATGTGGTGCTGGGCACTTAGGTTTATCGTTTGATTATAAAGAATTAATAAGTGTAGATCCTTCAACCTCTATGTTAAAGAATGTTGCTAAGTTAGCTGAATCTAAAAATAAAAAGCTGCAGACTGTGAACGCTTATGCGGAGGAACTACCATTTCCTTCAGAGGCTTTTGATGTTGTGATGACAAGGCTGGCTGCTCATCATTTTAATGATATTAAGAAAACAATACAAGAGATGAATAGGGTGCTGAAGCCAGAGGGCCATGTTTGCATAATTGATCTTCAAGGTTATGATGACGAGTTAATAGATCAATTTAACCACGAGATAGAAGTTTTGCATGATGAGACTCATGTAAAAAGCTATTCTTTAAGTCATTGGGTGAATTTACTTGAAAATGAAGGTTTTTTAATTGAAGAGACCAAAGAAAACCTTAGTGAGAAAACTGGTGGAGTTAGTGTGAAACGATGGTGTGAGATTGCTTCATCAGGTCCAAAAGCAGAGGCAGCCATTCGAAGTAAATTAAAAGAAGCTCCTGCAACATTGATTGAAAGCTTAGGAATAGAATATAAAGAAATTGATTTTTTTATTCCTGTGCGAACAGTCATGCTTGTAGCAAAGAAGCGATGATCTTATGCCAATTATAACTATTAAGAGTCCATTGGCAGCCCCTAAAAATGAGGAATTATTAAAGAACATTTCAATAGAGGTGACACGTTTATTAGAGATACCTCCTGAGCACTGTTGGATAACTTGGGTGGAAACTAAAGTGTTTTATAAAAAAGATTGGGAATCAACTGATAGCCCAGCTCCTATTGTTCATATTCTCTGTAAGGAATCGCACAATTTGGATAAGGTTAAAAAGATATTGAGAGCTATACAGCAGCTAATTTCAGGGATGGAGACTTGTGATAAAAAGGAAATCTATATAAGTGTTCAAAAATTAGAAAAGGGAAATATATTAGTCAGAGACGAGATATGGGGTGGATAATATGGAGACGTATCAAGGGAGTTATCTTGGATTTGTCAGCTCCCCAAGGAAAGAAGTGGTCGATGATAATTGGGGAGGAGTGGTTAGTAAAATCGAGTTAAATGCTGACTTACCTGAGGATTCTCTTAAAGGGTTAGAGTCTTTTTCGCATTTAGAAATTATTTTTCATATGAATCAGGTAAAGCCTGAAAAGGTTGTTCTAGGTGCTAGGCACCCTAGGAATAATAAAGAGTGGCCATTAGTTGGAATATTTGGGCAGAGAGCGAAGGCTAGACCAAATGCATTGGGCGTATCTAGATGTAAGCTTTTAGAGATAAATGGAAGAGAGCTAACAGTCCAAGCATTAGATGCCATTGACGGTACGCCTGTATTAGATATAAAGCCTTACATGAGTGAGTTTGCGCCTATAGGAGAAGTTAGGCAGCCAGAGTGGTCTGGTGAGTTAATGAAAGATTATTATAAGGATCTAGAGGGATGAATTTTCTGAAAACTAGAAATTTTGCTCTCTTTTTTATTGGGACATTAATTTCTAAGATAGGTGATAAGCTATATCTTTTGGCTATGCCTTGGCTTATCTATGAGTTAACAGGCTCTTCTTTTTATATGGGGGTCATGTTCTTTCTAGAAACAATCCCATTCTTGTTTATCTCACCAATTGCAGGGTTATTAGCAGATCGCTTTTCCCATAAGCTTTTACTTTTCACAGCAGCTTTATCGCAAGGTTTATGTCTACTCGCTATAGTAGTGTTTCATTTATCAAGATATGAGAGCATTATACCAATTTTTATATTCGGATTCCTCATTGCTTGTGGGGGGGCAATCTTTAGTGTTGTTTTAAACAGTATTATTCCGTCAATGTTTTCTAAAGATAGGATAGTTAATGTTAATTCTTCTTTTCAGTTTATTGATTCCACGTCACTATTATTCGGGAGTGCTTTAGCTGGAGTATTGATTAGTCTAGTAGGAGCACCTCTGGTTTTGCTTATTGATGCAGTATCCTTTCTCTTAATAGCTGTGATTGTATTATTCTACAAAGTGAGTAAATCTAACAAGCTGAAAGTAATGAAGGGGCAGTCGTTTAATCACCTCCTGCAAGGTGCTAAATATGTATTTAAACACACTACATTAGGTCCTTTAATTACTATTATGATGTTAGTGAACATTTCCAACGCAGTAATTGTAGCCATGTTGGTATTTTATTCAAGAGATGTTCTTGGCATAAGTGCAGAGCAATTAGGTTTGATATATACCATAACAGCTGTATTTCAGATAATTTTAACACTCTTGATCCCATCCATTACAAAGCGCTTTAAACATATAAATCGGATGTTGCTTATTTGTTTATTTATTAGCTGTATTGGAATTGGCATGGTGGCTTTAAGTGTGGAGTGGATTACACTAAGCATAGCAATGGTTGTCCACACTGCCCCTATCATTATTTTTAATGTAATGAATAAAACATTACGAATGCAAATAGCTCCTGAAAATCTCTTAGGTCGTGTAAATGGGTTGTTTTTGATGTTAAGCAAATCTACTTTACCCTTAGCAGGATTATTAGGAGGCGTTTTAGCAGAGTTTTTTGATTTGAAGATAATCTTTGGAGTATTGAGTGTTTTCACATTATTAATTATTACTAGGTACTGGTTCCATCCATTTAATAATAAAGAAAACTATTCTCAAGAAAAAGCTATGTAAAAAGGGAGAGACTAATATGAACATTAAATTGTTACCGCTAGAAATAGAAGATTTAGGGTTAGTTTACGAGTTATATAACGATTCACAAGTTTTTGATACGGCCATTCTAGGGTACAATTATCCCCAAAATAAACCTTCATTAAAAAGTAAACTAGAGTCTTGGATTAAAAATGGTAAACAAAAACACTTTAAAGTAGTAAATGATAAACAGGAAGAAATTGGTCTCGCGCAGATATTTGACATACACACTGTAAACCGTTCTTGCAAAATAGGCATTATTGTGAAGCCTGACTTTTGGGGAAAAGGATATGCTACTCAAATCCTTCATGCTCTTGAGGAAATTTGTTACGATCATATTGGTTTACGACGCATAGAGGCAGAGGTACTTGCAAATAATCTAGCCATTATGAAGCTACTAGAAAACCAAAACTACAATAGAGAAGGAACTCGTAAAGAAGCTATCTTTAAAAAGAGTGAGCATATAGATGCTCATGTGTATGGGAAAGTTGTTTAAGCTCCTATTATAGACGATTTTCACCACTTGAAATATTGGATAGCTGACTAATGAAGGTGCTGTCACTAGCCGAATTTTGGAGAATAACATGATAAATCAGCCTGCTGAGTATTAGCTTGGTAGGCTGTTTTTTTGCCGTGGTCGGCCCCGAATCGTAATCCCAAAAAATTGGCATCAGGTGTTTCATTAATTAGCGGCGGCAATGACGGTTTCATGCATATAATTGATTCATTGCGTATGCCATTGATCATCTTAGATGAATTCTAAACTTAACATGTGGATCTGATCCTCAATGAGTTCTAGTAGAATTTTTCGATCTTTGTTTATTGGCTCTATTGCCATGTGGTCTTTTCTATTATTTGAGGGAGATTTACTGAGTGGTGATTTCTTCAATATCTTATCGTTTTCTTTTGGAACCATTTTTATCATTTTTTCCATCATAACAGGTTCATTTTTGGAAGGTTTTGAAACGAAGCACCAGGTAAAAACGTACCTCCCGCTTTCCATGTTCATCTACGAGATCTATTCTGTCGTACTTTATAATATTTTCATGATCGAGATCAACATCATGATTATCCTTTCATTTGCGATAGTCATTAGCTTGATTGATTTGGTAGTGAGTAAAATGGTGAAAAACAAATCTATGAGGCAGGATTTAGCAAATGTAGTATTAGCTTTTCCGCTGCTTGCTTTCTTCATGGGATTTGTGCTCACTAATTTTATTTAAATAACCTTGCAGATAGTTAACAAAGTAACAGAGCGTTTTTAGAACAGCACCAGGGACGTGTTTTGACTAACGGAGCAGGTTAGTTGTGCGAAACGTTTCTACCCCAAACGGAGAATGGTCACATTACTTCATTAAAAGGTAGACAGTTTCATTATTGAAATTGAAGGGTTATATCGAAGAATCAAATGAAAGGGTAACGCCTTGAAGGGTTCTCTCTGAGTCGAGTAGCACTGGAATTAGTAAGAATGATAGTGTTATAAGCTCGGCAAAAAGGCGTGAGAATTTACCGTAACAGTGATTGTGGCTGACGAAAGGCTACCCGCGGGGGTGGTGTAAATCATGATGCTTGAGTTGATTGAATATGGTGAGGATGCTTAATATCCTATAAGAATGGGGTAAGCTGACGAACTTCTGAATGTACGGGTCTACACCTGCAATACATAGAAATGTGTATATCACCAAATTGTGAGGTTGGCAGTGGATGAGTAAAACTAACTAATATGAAAATCCATGATATGTTTCAGGCATATGAACGGCTGACAGGCTTACAGGAAGCATCTACGTTCTTTCTATAATAGATATAATTCAACGTTGTAAGCTGATAACGTGGAAGGCTTACTCCTAATGAAACGGTTGTAAGGAAAGCAATAATGAGATTAGTTATTGTATAACTTACTCTTATATCAGTGAAGGTGGTGGCACAGTACCGATGAAATGTCTAATCCACATGGAGGGATAGCCACTAGACTAATAAAGAATCATTCACCATGTAAGACAGTTCTTCATCGGTTAATAAGGTTCTTGTCAGACTAAAAGAGGTTCAACTCCCAAGGGAGTCACCGACTTGTTAAAACGAAAGAAACTGCGACACAATGAGTATTATGATATGCAACAGTGTTTTGATAATCTATATGCTCAAAGTGTCGATGGTCAAAATTTCTATGACTTAATGGAAATCATTAGTTCTAAAGAGAATATTCGTCTTGCCTATCGAAACATCAAAAGAAATACAGGTAGTAAAACGGCTGGCTCAAATAAATTAACGATTGACGATGTAAAAAGCTTATCAGTTGAAGAAGTAATTGAAAAAGTACTAACTATGCTTGATTCATATAAACCCGAAAAAGTAAGGCGTGTTTTCATACCTAAGGCGAATGGGAAAACTAGACCATTAGGTATACCTACAATCTGGGATAGGATTCTTCAACAGTGTATTCTCCAAGTGCTAGAACCAATATGTGAAGCTAGGTTCCATAAGCATAGCTATGGTTTCAGACCGAACAGAAGCACTCATCATGCAAAAGCTAGGTTTGAATTTCTTATTAATCAAACAGGGCTTCATCATTGTATTGATGTTGATATTAAAGGTTTCTTTGATAATGTGAATCATAGTAAACTACTAAAACAAATTTGGTCGCTTGGGATGAGAGATAAGTCTTTACTTTCTATCATTTCAAAACTTTTAAAAGCAGAAATTGAAGGGGAAGGTTTTCCAACCAAAGGAACGCCCCAAGGCGGTATCTTATCGCCACTTCTTTCGAACATCGTCTTAAATGAATTAGATTGGTGGGTTAGTGATCAGTGGGAAACTTTTGAAACAAGATTCGATTATAAGTATCCTGGAAAATACTATCCACTGAAAAAGACGAAATTGAAAGAATGTTATATTGTGAGGTACGCCGATGATTTCAAAGTTCTGTGTCGCACTCGTACACAAGCTATTAAAATGAATTATGCTATCAAGGACTTTCTAAAAACTCGATTACATCTTGAAACGAGTGAAGAAAAGTCAAAAGTCATAAACCTTAAAAAGAATTCGTCAGAATTCCTTGGATTCTCGATTCGAGCCATTCGAAAAGGTAAAACTCGAATGGGCTTGTTTACGTGTGGTGCTCTTTTTAAATGAAACATGCAGCGGATACTCAATGACATCTTCATCATAAAGCCACCTTAAAAACCCTTTGACCACGACGTTCTTGCGGGTGCGAGTAGAAGAGGGATACCCGACTTTCCCATCGTTCCGTTTCAATTGTTTGAGCCAATCTTGGTATTGTCTGATATGACGTTTTTCTACTCGTTTAAGGTAAGAAGGTAGTTCTTCATCCTCAGTCTGTTCATTAGAGATGAGGAAATGGATGAAGGTGTAGAATTGTAGAATATCACGAATATATTCTTTCTTGGTTTGTTCCGTTTTATTTTTGCTCTCATCATCGTAAGTGGATTTATGTAAGTAATAATAGATAAGCTCTTGGTCAGTGAACGAATCAAAGGAAGATAAGGTTAATTGCTCATTCTCAAACAACTTCATTTCAAGTTGATCATATTGACTACTATCTAAGAATGATCTGTATAGAGAGGCAAGGTCTGTTTGCTCATGTTGTGATAAAGTATGGGTGTTTACTATAGAAAGAGAATCATTTATGGAACGTACCATCATGTTATCACCTCATTATCTTTAATAAGTTTATAAGTGGTTTAAACATATCATAATAAGACAACCATTTTAAATAAAATCATGGGTATATTAATTATAGATAGAATAATACCTTATTTTTCTATGAATCAATTATCTTTAAATAAAGATAAAATAAATAAATTTAAACATTATAGAAGATAGAATTTAATTTGGTGGAATTGTATTATGAAGACATTTTTATCTTTGAATACTTATTCGTTATTTTCTTTTGTGTGAATACACCTTTAACTATCTTTGTTATTTGTAGTAAAATATATATAAGAATTGGGCATGAGTTCTTTATAAAGAAGGAGCGATGAAAAATGGATAAAAGTAGTAACAGTATTCTGACGTTCTCTGATGCAGAAATCCTTAAAAGATACGAATTATTTGTTAGCCAATTTCTCATGAGCGAGGAGAAGGTTAATCGAAAAGAAATATTGCCGCGATATTGGACGGTTACTGTTTTGGAAAAAGATTTCAACGTAACGATTGAGCTAAAAAATATTGGGGATTGGCATGGTGTCGCCCAATGGTGCGCAGTTGTCACAGAACCTACTGGGGATCAATCAAACTATCTACTGTTTAAGCGAGAGATTGAAGAATGGGCAGCGGAGCAAAGAACATTGAGGGGATTAGAATAATCCTACATTATTACATGAGTAACATTGGTCTAATTAAGGGGGAAAAGTGAGTTGAATGCAAAAGCAGCAGCAGACATACTAAGTGTTAGTTTAACCACGATATCTACCTATATAAAAGAGGGGATTCTTATCCCTGACAACATGGATTCATGGCATATAGAGGGTGAGTATATCATTCCAGATGAACAAGTGGATATGTTAAAAGAGAAGTTATATCCAGGAGGGCTTACAACCAAACAGACGTCTGACTATGTAGGGAATGGGTGTAAACCATATCAAATCTTAGCGGCCATCAATAAAGAGGAATTAACGGTTAAAGTCAGTAATGTATTAAGTAAGCCTGTTTACTATGTCCAAGAAGATGAAAAGCTTGAACAGTTTAAACAGAAGTTTCTATCGAAAAAGAAGAAAAGCGAGAAGCATTTTGATTCACAGCAACGAATCTTTCTTTACCAATCCTATCGAGATAATCAATCTGGTGAAGTGGTACGTGTGATGTCTATCGATAAAGAGGAAGGGTACGCACTGAATGCGATGGGAGAACGTATTCCTCTAGCTCAATTGCCTTTGCATTATGAGCCGTTGACCACCTATAACATCGGTAAGTTAAATAACCGGATAGGGGAAGTAACCTTTAGTTTTATTGTACCTAGTCATATTCGTGCTTTAACCTTTACCTTTATAGAAAAAATTGCTGAACAAAGCGGTGTAAGAAACTATTTTATAGAAGAAACTGATCAGAAGCTAATCGTGAAGTGCAAACCATTCCTTATTCGATTCGATGAGGGAAGTGTGGATCACGACTTATTGGAACATGCTAAACGCTCGTTGGTAAGTGGCAAGATACAGGAGAGAAAAGAAGACTTTTTCTTTGCGAGTACAGATCGTAAAGTAAACGTGGTATTGGAGGAAAAACTATTTTTGGAGGTTGAAAAAAGAGCAAAGAATGAAGGGATAGACGTCGATATATTTATAAATAAAACGATAAGAGATGCAGTGACAAGTACTTTCTATAATGGTGATATTGATGGGTAATCTCTTTGTTATAGGAAACGGTTTCGACCGCTCACATGGGTTACCTACTTCTTATCAAGATTTTAGAGACTTTTGTTTAAGTAAGAGTGAAAATATAACTGTCGATGAACTAATTGTGCCAGAAGAGAAATTATTACCTGATGGTGGTCTACATTATGATGAAGATGAGGTCCTATCAATGCTCTTTTACTTAATAAGTACGGCAGAAGGGAGTATTGATAAGTGGCAAGACGTAGAAAACTCATTAGGTAGATTGGACTTTGATGCGGTTTTTGATTGGGTGGAGGATATAAAAGATAAAGAAGGTGATGTTGATCATTGGAAAATGGCCGCCGTATATGGAGAGATTGCATCAGGTCTCGTTATTCCAACTGCTAGAATACAAGAGCTTTTCAATCAGTGGGTAAATTCTATAGATATTTCTTTGGCTGCTGAAAAAAATGATTTCAAACAAATTCTAAGTCAAAACGATAAGTTTTTAACCTTTAACTACACTGATACATTGGAAGAACTGTACGGTATAGCTGAAGAAAATGTTTGTCATATTCATGGTAGGCAGTATGACGAAATCCTTTTTGGGCATGGTGATTTCGAAGATCATTCCGAAGATCATATGGCTCGGTACATTGGTTCAGAAGATGGTTTAAGCCGAATCCACAACCAGTTGAGGAAGGATACTGACCAAGCCTTAAAGGTGAATATAAATTTCTTCAAAGAGCTAAAAGATATAAAAACGATCTATTCTTATGGGTTTTCATTTAGTAAGGTTGACCTAGTTTACTTGAGTGTCATATTTAATCAGGTTGATACTTCATATGTAACATGGTCGTTTAATGATTATGAAAATCAGTTTGTTTTGAGGCAGTGGGAAGGGGTCTTAAAGGAGTTAGGTTTTAAAGGAGACTTTACTACATTTACTATAAAGAATTAAAAAGAAGCCCTCTGTAGTTGTCCTGGCAACTACAGAGGGCTCTTTAGTGCTTACAGACATAAACCTGTATATACGATTATATATCCAATTATTAGTCAATTCAACGTATCAAGGTTCAAGCAGCAAGCAGAAGGTACACTTCATTAGAAGGAGTCCTTATATTTATATAGTTATTTTGCTTTAACTAGTTGCTTTCTCTTCTTTTGTTTTTGAATCGCTTTCTTTAATTCTACTGCAAGTTCTTTATTCATTGACGTCACCTCTAAGAATAAATTTTACTACCATTATGCCCACTTGTACTGTTTCTATACGCATACCCCCTCCTACCGAGTCATAGAATGTACCAAGTAGCCGATTAGACTTATGACCCAAACGTAAAGGAAGAAATGACCAAAAAAAGAAGAGGGGGGAGAGGCTTGAATACATTTAAATTAGATGTGGAAGACAAAAAAAGAAAAAAAGAAACGCAGTTCCAGATGACTTTATTAGATGAATCCGCGATTAAAGAATCACATGGAATCAAAGAGAGGACACGAAAGGTTAGGTGTGATAAGAAAACAGACATTAAAACCCCAGTTACTATGGAACAAAAACAAAAATTGATGATCTTAGCAAGACAAGAAAGCATCAAAACAGGTGAAAGAGTATCTGTCACCCAGATGGCCTCTAAGCTTGTCCAAAAAGGGTTAATTGAATATGAATCTTTTCCAGATTGCGAATATGATCCTGCTTGGAAATGCGTACATGTGAAGATTACTCAATTTTATACTGATCAACTATTCAATTATGAGCTGGAATGGGATGTGAGTAAACGTGTCGCTGCAGCTAGGATTCTTTGTTTTATGTTAGAGAAGAGGGACGTTCATGAAATATAGTGGAGCCGATCTGATTGGTGAAGAACGTTACTTGAAAAGTGGGGAAGCCTCTTGGAGATATAAACTGTTATTCAAGTGGTTTGCTTCCAAAGATACTACCCTACATCTACACTTACCTGAAACTTACCTGAAACGTTGTTGGTTAATGTGTGACGATATTAAAAGATATGCAGATGAAGAGATTGAACCAGACTTCATACTGAGTGTATTAGTTGAGAGCTTTTTAACAGAACTTGCAAAGCGAGGTTCACTCTTAGCTTACGAATATCTTATGGATCGCTATTCAAAAGTGTTGCAAGTTGCTCATTATCAGTTCAAGAAGGTAGATGAATTTGAGCTTTTTGAGAAGCCAAATGAACCCTTAGAAACATATACAGTTTCATTAGATCGAGACGCTGTTTATCGGTTAGAGTGGTTTTTAATGGAGTTAGACGAGGTTGTGCAAACGCATGGTTTAACAGTAGAGAAAGTATTAGAAATTCTGTTTTGCTATGTTATTGAACTCGTTAAAAAAGGCGGAGGAGAGCAATTTTTCAAGAAATTGATTTCGCATATTGATAATATTGAAGATTGATATTTAAACATATAAAGAAGATACTTCCAAGTAACAGTGAAAGCCATCCACTTCTTATTTCGTTAAAAGAGTGGTGGCTTTTTCATATAAATTCATATAAGGATTAACTAAGATGATCGTTGCTTTATTTGGTAATCCACAGTTGCTTTTAATAATTTACACATAGCTTGACCGGTAACCATTCCATTCTTGGAATGGTCTAAGTGAGCTAGCATAGCCCCTAAAAAGTAAAAATTAGCGTCATGCCTCTCATCTATTGAGAGGTTAGCATCAGCATACTGCATTACCTCTTGAAATATCTCCGCATACTTTTCCAACAAGTTCAATCTCCTTAGCCAGCAGGTGATTGGATACCGAAAAATGCTCTATGGCAGGATGATGAAAGAGTGTTCGTTATTATTGGATATGGACATGGGACCTTAGCGGTCGGTGGTAATATCTTCAGTGTAAATGTCTCCACTAAAGAAAAATTACAAATTACTCAATATGAAAGTGACATTCAAATTTTAGATTTTAAGATAGAAGATGGGATCTTATATTATAACGGCATTAAATATACAGGTTCTAAGAATGAGAAATCTGAGACATATACAAATAATATATCGCTTGATTCGATGTTAAGTTATTGAAATTTAATAAAGCCCTCCTGATTGTCCTGGCAATCGTGAGGGCTTTTTGGTTAAAACAGGGAATCGTCCTGTAAATCAAATTATAAAGGATGCGACTGTATTAATGAAGGGCTATGACTCTTGAAATTTTCATTCATTCCACAATAAAATATTGGATATAAGACATTCTAAATAGTACTGAATATATTAGTGATTAGAGGTGGATTTTCTATGTGCGGTAGATATACTTTGACAGCAAGTAAAGAGCAGATTGAAGAACAGCTCGGTGTGCAATTAGATGATTACCAACCAAGGTACAATATAGCTCCCAGTCAGCCTGTGTTAAGTTTAATTTCAGATGGAGAAAATAGGAGAGCTGGATACTTAAAATGGGGTCTTGTTCCTGTATGGGCGAAAGATCCAAAGATAGGACATAAGATGATTAATGCTCGTGGTGAAACAGTGGATGAAAAACCTGCTTTTAACCGATTACTTAAACGCCGCCGTTGTTTAATTGTAGCCGATGGCTTTTATGAGTGGAAAAGAACCGAAGAAAAAAAGAAGCCATATCGAATCACTGTAAATGATGATATTTTTACCTTTGCAGGCTTATGGGATAGGTGGGAGTCTGATGATAAGGAAATTGTTTCTTGTACCATACTTACAACAGAGCCTAATGAGTTTATGAAAGAAATTCATGATAGGATGCCAGTGATTTTGGGAGGAGAAGATAGGAATATGTGGTTAGATCCATCTATTGAGGATAAAGATATCTTAACCCAACTTATAAAAGCATACCCTGCTAAAGATATGGATGCATACGAAGTATCACCTTTGGTTAATAATCCTAAAAACGAGACGGAAGAATGCATAAGTTCCTTAGCAGAGTAATCATCTGTTGTAGATCTAATTCTAAATTGCTATTAATATCTATCAAAAAAAGAGTGCCCATTCGGTACCGCCCCCCGAAAGTTAGAGTAGATAATCTAACTTTCGGGGGTGTTTTTATGGCCAAATATACTGAAGGATTTAAAATGAAACTTGTTAGCGAATATTTAAATGGAAATCTTGGGTATAAATTATTAGCGAAAAAATACAATATGCCCTCTCAAACACCACTACAAGATTGGGTAAGAGCCTATAAAACGAAAGGAGTTGAAGGATTAAAGCGAAGAAAAATGAAGGAAGCGTACTCTGTTCAATTTAAAATGGATACGATACAATTTATGCTAAAGACAGGTGCTTCTTTTCAGGAAACTGCTGAACAATTTAAATTGAATAATCCATCATTGATTCATCGTTGGAGGAAAACATTTAATGAACAAGGAATAGAAGGCCTGAAACTAAGATCAAAGGGGCGACCTTCTATGTCTAAAAACATCAATAAATCAAAGGGTAAAGAAGAGAAGAAGTTAACACGTGAAGAAGAACTAGAACGCGAGAATGAATTATTACGACTAGAAAATGCCTACCTAAAAAAGTTGAAAGCTTTTCGAGAGAATCCGAATGCCTTCCGCGAAAAGCACAAGCAAAGGTGGCATTCGAACTCAAAGAAGAGGGATTCCGATTAAAAGATATTCTCGTTGTCGTGGGTATTCCAGAAGCAACCTACCACTATCATGTTAAAAACTTCGGGAAAGAAGATCCGGACAGAGAACTAAAAGAACTCATTATTGATCTTTTTAAGAAGTTTCATGAACGCTATGGTTATAAACGCATCACGAAGGAATTAAAGAAATCAGGCCGTTGTGTTAATCATAAAAAAGTGTATCGACTTATGAGGGACCTAGGATTAAAATGTGTAAAATTTATGCAGAAGTCCCGTAGATACAATTCCTATAAGGGGAAAATTGGAAAGATAGCCAAGAACCGATTATCCCGCCGTTTTAACACACCTATCCCGTATCAAAAACTAGTAACCGACATCACAGAATTCAAATGTCTGGGAGAAGAAAAATTGTATTTAAATCCGATCCTCGACCTTTACAATGGAGAAATTATCGCTTTTGGTATCAAGAAACGACCAACACTAGATCTTGTCATGGAACCTTTAAAAGAAACAATAGAGGTAATAGAAACTCAGGCAACCTATCGTACAACTATCCACTCTGATCAAGGCTGGCATTATCAGCACAACCAATGGGTGAGGACCTTAAAAGAAAATAAAGTATTCCAAAGCATGTCACGTAAAGCGACCTGTGCAGACAATGCTTCGATGGAGAATTTCTTTGGTATTTTGAAACAAGAAATGTATTATGGGGAAGAATTAGTGAGCTATGAAGAATTAAAATGGCAGATTGAAGAATATATCTACTGGTACAATCATCAACGATCAAAAGAAAAATTGGCTGGATTAAGTCCAGTCGAATACCGAACAAAAACCAGCCAATTAGCTGCATAATAAAAACTCTAACTTTTAGGGGTAACCACCTTCTTAAATGATTGGACACTCTTTTTTTGTTAAATTCTATATGGGAAAACTAATCTCAGCGTACAACTTGTTTAATTTTCTTAGCTTTTTTAACCGCTTTTTTAAGCTCGGCAGCTAACTCTTTCGATACACCTTTCATATGAGTCACCTCGTCCATAGAATAGTAGTAACAGTATGGCCAACTTATTGAGGGTGTATACGTATACTCCTTTCTTCCCTCTCATAGAATGTACCAACTATCCGAAAAACCAACTTACCCAAACTTATAACCAAATTTCAGCCAAAAAAGAAGAGGGGGAGAAGGGACATGAGCTCTTTTAAACTAGACGTCGAATCTAATAAGAATCAAAGTAAGCAACGATTTCAGTTAGACCTTCTGCAAACTTCAAATATTGAAAGAACTGATCTACTGGAACAAAACAAGAAAAAGGATCGTAAAGTAAGAAGTGATAAAAAGGTAGACATAAAGACCCCTATTACTATGGAGCAAAAACAAAAACTGATGATCTTAGCAAGGCAGGAAAGTGTAAAAGAAGGGGTGCGAGTATCCATTACACAAATGGCTACAAGGCTTGTCCAAGAGGGATTATTTAAATATGAGTCGTTTCCTGACTGTGAGTATGATCCAAATTGTAAGAGTGTTCATGTGAAATTAACTCAATTCTTTTCCGATCAATTATTTAACTTTGAGTTGGAATGGGATGTAGCCAAACGAGTAGCTGCAGCGCGAGTACTGACTTATATGTTAGAAGTGAGAAATATAGATGAAGTATAGTAAAGCGGACTTAATCGGAGAGAAGCAATACTTGAATAGTGGAGAAGCCTCTTGGAAATACAAGCTCCTTTTTAAATGGTTTCCTTCTAAAAAAATCAACCTTGTGTTACACCTTCCCGAAAGCTATTTAGAACGTGCATGGTTATTGTGCCAAGATATTGAACGCATTACTGAAGAAGAAGGACTCACACCGAAGATTTTATTGAACGTCCTAGTGAGAAGCTTCTTGCTTGAGCTTGCTAAGAAAGGCTCGACGCCAGCATATGAATACCTCCTCGAACGGTATTCAAAGGTACTGCAAGTCGCGCACTATCAATCAGATCGTGTAGATGAATTCGAATTGTTCGATAAGCCGAATGAACCGTTGGCTACATATCAAGTCACGTTAGACTACGATACAGTGTACAGATTAGAGTTGTTCTTAAAGGAGCTGCAACTTTTAGTGGAGCATACGATGACGGTGGAGAAGGTATTAGAGATTCTTTTTTGCTACATGATTGAGTTAGTTCAAAAGGGGAATGCCGCAAAATTTTGTAAAGCGTTAATTGATTATGTGAATGATATAAATGAATAACAACTATTATATGTGATTAAATGGATGTAGAGAATCGAGTAGATTATTAATTTCAGTCTATTCCATGCACTATAACTGTCAGTATATACCAATTTCTTTACACTTATTATCGGTTAAAAAGATCAGGCAGCTGGTCTTCAGCTTTTTCTTCATTAGCTTTTACAATATCTTCTGGAAAGTCATTAATTATTTCATTGCTCTCTTCAAATAAAGTAAGCACATTTTGATTAAGTAAATATAATAATTCACTTACCCCTCTAACTTCTCTCTTAATGGCAAGCTATGCTTTCGAACTTGTCCGAGAAGTGGCTCTAAAATATGACATAACTGGATTTTTCTTAGTGCAATACTCAAATTTCAAGGAAAAGAAGAAAAATACAAAATTTTAATGAAAAATAAAGTATAATTTCCTAGTATTTATAATTTATACTAGGGGGATTTACTTATGCATGTAAAATTGCAAAATGAAGCGGGAGTAGTAAAGGAAGTGAAAATTGGGTTTAGTTGGACTACCTTTTTCTTTGGCTTCTTTCCGGCATTATTTAGAGGAGATTTAATGTGGGCAGTAATTATGTTTGTTGCTGCACTTGCAATAGGTGCACTCACTTTAGGTTTTGGTGGATGGATTCCAGGGGTGGTTTTCTCATTTGTTTATAATAAAATTTATATTAAAGAGTTGCTAAAAAAAGGGTATGCTCCTACTGACGAATCAGTTCAAACAGAGCTTGTTAATAGAGGTATTATCGTAAAAGTTCCAGCAGCATCATAATTAAAAATCCTAGTCCTATTATTCATAAGGACTAGGATTTTGTTTAAACATGTACTAAAAAAAGAAGTGAAAACTGTTTTTTTGCTTGCTTATGTTGAAATTGCTTTTTCAAAACAAAACAGAAGTTATTAGACATCTACGAACTCATAATTACACTAATATTTCTATCAAGAACTTTCGGTCATAAATTTTACTAATTCCTCTTCCTTTAAAGGTTCATTATCTTGTTTTATGCATTCATTTATTTTATTATTAGACAAGCTTACTATTCTAGTTGAGAGGCTATTAATAATTTGGAATATATGAGAAGTGAAGAGAACAGTACCACCATTTTGAGCAAAATCTTTAATTATATTAATTATTTCTTTAGCTATCTCCATATCTACACCAGTTAGTGGCTCATCGAGAATTAGTAGTTTGGGATTGTGTATGAGCGCACCTGCTAAAGCGAGTTTTTGCTTAGTTCCTAATGAATAGGTATGAATATACTGATTCTCTAATTCCTTTAAATGAAGAATGTTTAAATAGTACCGGATGTTATGCTCTCTAGTTTCTTTATCTAGTTTCCACATATCAGCAATGAACTCTAGATACTCTTTACCAGTGAGAAGATGGTATAAGTTTGGGACATCAGTAACAAAACCAATACTATATTTAGCATCAATTACTTCTGTGTTCACACTATTACCATTAATTTTTATATCCCCAGCATCTACCTTTTCAATTCCTGTTATTAATTTGATTAATGTTGTTTTTCCTACTCCATTTTTACCAATTAAACCTACTATTTCTCCATTATGGATGCGAAGGTTTGCATCTACTAATATATTTTTGTAATTGTAACTTTTAAAAACATTTAATACTTCTAGCATCTACTTCTCCTTCAATAAAATATCGGATTTATTCTTAATAACTTTCCAAAGAGCTAAAGAGAATATGGTTGTAAAAACAACAATAGTTAAGAGAAGTATTAAGATCATTTCAGCTTCTTCAAGGTTAAGATTTAAATTTTTTATTATGATAAATACCAAGAACAAGCTATAAATTAACAATGTCAAAAAGAAGTACTCTATTAATCTAAAGAGTTTTGCATTCAAGCTGTTACCAATTTCATCAATAAAACTCCATTCAAAACGAGGGAAAATTATTGTAGACCCTACATTAATAAAAGAAAAAACAACATTAACAAATATAACACTTATTAGAATTGTTAATACATATATGATAGGTATTTTAGCTATCATAGATAATATAAGTACAGCAATTATTGATATGGTGTTAATAAATGAATAATGTAAGGTGATTTTAGCTTTTGCAAGTTCTGTAAGCTGCATTGGTACGCTTTTCAGCCAATAGATATTTTTCCCCTCCGCATCAAAACTAGTAATTTGTTTTGGGAAACTAGAGATAGTAGAGGAGAGTAAAGTAGCAAAAACAAATACTATGATACTTTTAAGTGAATTTGAAAAGTAAAATATTTTTAATAAAATAGAAATTATTATTTGATTCGTTCCATAAACTATTAGTATGGAAGTTGTGGTCCCTCCGACTATTAGGAGTAGATAATAGAATGTTTTAAATTTTTCAAGTAAAATTTTGTTGCGAAATAGATAAATTACATCTTTTCGAAAGAAGGCGTAAAAACTTATATTATAAAACGGTTTTAATAGTTTTAAAAGTATGTTGATAAGTGGAAATTCTTCAACATGTTGTTTCTTGTCAGTAAACGGTAGTATATTCCTTTTTTCGAAAATAAGTAATAATGTTTTCCTAATGTAAAACAGCAATAATGCAGCTATATATAAACGAAGGTAATTTAAAATATCTATACTACCTTTTCCCGAATTGATAAGTTCATCATGTAACCACTTGTAGGGAGTATCCAATGCTAAAGAATAAGTTCCTAATTCATCCACGATCCGAGTAATGAAGGATGAAGCTTCAAAATCTATAAAAATATGGTTAATAAATAATAAGAGTACCAATGGTAGAAAAAAATATAAAAAAGACTTTTGAATAAACTTCAACCAATTATCTATACCGAGTAATTTTATTGATAGAGCTGTAATCACATAAGTCAAAATTAAGGCAATAATATCTTTCAAAATAAAAATAAGTCCAATAGTAATTGATAGAAACAGGCCCCAGTTTAGAAGTAACATGGCAGAAAAATTGGCTAATACAATTGAAGCAACAATAACGGCAAGAAGTGTTAACCAAATGCAAAAAAATGGTAAAATATTTCTTTCTAATAATTTTGAACTATATATTTTTCTCCAGTACATCGGCAAAACATAAAATAATTCACCATTTATTGTACTATATCTTATCGATTCAATAGTTTTCTTAATATCCCTAAACACAAAGTAAAAAAGCAGGAAAAAGAGTAACATCAGTGAAAAGTTAGTTGGAACTTCTACTGCGTTAAAATAGGAGAAAGTTAACAAAAATAAGGTACCAATAAAAAAACTCAAGATAATTGGGATACTTATTAAATTTAAAGTCCTGTTCATAATTAAGCTTTTAATAAGACTAGGTAGTTCTTTGTGGTAGTTTCTCCAAAAGCATATAAAATTACTTTTTAATATTGCAAGTTGTTGTTTCATATAAAAACATCATTTCCTAATAGATTTAAAGATACGGAGTAATAAATCCTTCCACTATTGCAGATATCAATAGGAAGAATAGAAATAGAAAAAATAATAGACCGATCTGCTTCATACTACTTTTCATACATACTCTCTTATTAAGAATTACTTTGTCAATTATTAACACGCCGGGTTTAAAGGCAAATGCACCTAAAAAACCAATTGCTAAAAATTCGAATACTCCATGTGCTAGTGTGTATTTAAAGATAAAGCTAATGGGGAATTCTTGAATTAATATACTAACTGTAACACCTAGTAAATAACCTTGAAGGATGATGTACCAAAATGATAATAATCCAAGATTGAAAACTCCTAATAAAACTGGCAATAAAACGATAAAGTTATGAATGAGTATTTCATTCCAGGGAGTTGCATTTTGACTGATATTAATTTCATCTACTATTAAAAGGTCTGGACTAATTTTGAATCCAACTTTCCATAACTCGACTAGTATTGTACCAAAGAAGGTCAGGAAGAAAACTCCAAATGACAGAATTAACGGAAATGAGTTTTTTTTAAGAAAACTTTTTGTAATTATTAACGGTTTATTCTCCAAGAGTCAAAAATTCCTTTCTAAATAATTTATCCTCTTTTGAAGTGTTGGATGAGATGCTTTCCACTCTCTATGCTTAACTTTATAATCTTCTTCGGTTTTACTTAACCTTTCTAACTTTACCAATGTGTGTATGTAAAGTTCTTTGTTACCAGTTTTTTGTACTGCATATTCGTCTGCTTTATGCTCTAAAGTTTTAGATATTTTTTTAGGAAGCCATTCTGTTATTAGAATAAGCATAATAACTGCGATTGGGAAAACCATTAAATAATGCCACCATCCAAAGGAGAGCATTATTTGTCTCAAATAAAAGAGCGAGACACTTACAAGCGCAGAAACCCCTAACGATAATAAAAGAATGTATTGACCGTGCTTCAGTCGGATATGTCCAATTTCATGATAAATTATAGAATATATTTCCTCCTCGCTAAACTCTTCTAATAACCCTTCTGTCACAAAGATATTTAATGCTTTATTACTTTTAATATTCAAACTGTACACCCATGCATTAATATCTTCTATCGAGTTTTTCTTAACATATACATTTACTTTGAGTGAAGTTTCTTCCTCAATTTGCTTAATATATTTGTTTAGTTCATGTTGAGGACTTAATTTTCTATAATTTCCAGTATAGGTGTGCAGTAAGAACGATACGAAAAATACTAAAATTGTCACGGAAATAAACCAAATACCAAAGAATAGAAGGTTATTAACGATTTTAGCTTGTAAAGTAAGTGGTAATAAAAAATATAAGGAAAAATATAAAACTAAAAGGGTTAAAAGTATAATGAACTTATGTACTTCTCTATTGGCTATTCCTTCATTTTGTATGTTAGGTTCAAAATAGTAGTCTTTTTCCTTCTTATACTTAATGATAGCCTCACTATAAAAGGACCCAGTTTTAATTGTTAGGATACTAGAGATCAACATTGGTAAAAGAATAGAAATAATAATACTTATAACATATGAAGTTGTAAAGATTAATAGGTAATTCATAAGAAACAAATAGTTAAAAACAAGTGGTACAATAATTGATAAGAAATAGGGTGCAAATATCAAGAAGATACTTTCAAGCCCACGTCCACTATTTAATAAATATTTATATAGCAGAAATAGAGATGGTGGGAAAAGTACGGAAAGTAATAATGTTATAAAAATAATTAAATTAGAATATTCAGGTGTGTATTGAACTGTTCCTAGTTTGTTCGTGTTAATAAAATATTTGTTGATAAAAAAAGACTTGCTAGGTTCGAAATTTGCACCTTCCTCTGAAGTTAATTTTATACCTCTCCTAGTAATAACTTCATACCTCTCATTCGTTAACAAATCCTGCTCTAAACGTTGTGTTTTACTCTTTTCAATTGAGTAATAGGAGTAATCATTTTTTAAAAGTTGAAATTGAAATGTAGGTTCAATTAACTGATTGTTAACCGTCGTATCTTTATGAACAGATAAAAAGTAATCTCCTTGGATACTTGAATAACCAGCTAAAATCTTGCCGTGTGGTTCCGAAGAGATATTGTCACTAATCAAGATAAATGGAGAAAGGATAGGAGATCGTACACTAGTTTCAACCACCATAACAAATATAGTAATGACAGTAGCAACTATGTAACATACCGCAAATTTCTTTAACATAATGTAACTCCTCTATGATTAATCTAGTAATGTTGTAGCAAGTAAGTATGGAAAAACTTTTATAAGGATAGTAATTGTAAATGTTGACAGTACGATTAGAAAAGAAAGGAGTTTCTTTTTAACTATTACATTTACACCGATATATACAATTAATAGCTGCCATAATACAAAAACATCTAAATTCTGAAGAACTATCTTAATAATATTAGGTATATCATTACTGAAAAGTAATGTTAACCCTTGCGGCTCGAATATTCTTCCATTCATAACAATAAGTGTAAGGTAGCTTAAAGTCCTTATTATAATAGGGATCCAACTAAACCCAATTATACTAAAAACAAACTTTAAACTTACAACTTTAAATGAAAAAATGATAGTAAAGAAAAAAGTTATCACTGAAAAAATCATCCATTCTGTTATTAAAAAGCTACATATAATAATAGAATATAGTAATAATAAGATTAGGCTAGTAGTTTTTGTTTGTTCCAATTCGAAAAAGTCTAAAATTATATGTAACGAATATCGATGTAAGACGAATGCGGTTAAAATACCAGTAAGAGTGATTAATAAGAATGGTAATAGAATCTTAGGTTTTTCCTCTAATTCTTGCATTTGTTTTGTTGGGTTTAATAATATATTTAAAGTAAAATTCTTTCGTGCTAGTTCAGTATTCATCTTCTCCTCCTAATAATTTGAAGGGCTTGTGCGATTATAAAAAGTGTAAGTCTCTAAATAATAGAGAGCTTACACTTTTTTTATTACCACGTCACGGCAGCTTTACGCCCCTTCTTTTTGATGTACCATTTTAAACTAAGTTGTGCGGCAGAGATAATTGCAAAGCCCCAACCAAAAGTGAAGACACCTATTACAGCAGTGACAGCAGTATAAACGTCCGAGCCGTTCATTACTAGATTAACAATCTTACTAGCTTGAGTTTGAGATTGATTCCAAGTCTTCTTGGAATGTTTATTAATTTGTTGTGCTAGTTTTAACCCAACCTCTTTATACTCAACAGATGTGTTTACATTGCTTGAAGTAGCTTGAGTTTTTGTTGGTGAAAAGTTTAAAGAACCAATTAGAAGCATTATTCCTAATGACACAGTTACTACTAATAGCACAGCTTTACTTAAATGTTTCAAATTCTCACCTCCTTTAATAATAGTAGGTGGGTTTTTACCCCCCCTCTAATGGCATATTATAACATTAAAGAGGAATAATTCTACTTTTTTGTCGAAAATTTTAAAATTTTATAATATAGTATTAATATAGTTTAGAAGGTTTATAGGTTATAGGGGGAAATGGTATGGAGGTAAATATAAAGCAAATAGGTAAGTTGGTAATTATTACATTAATAGTATTTATCTTTATCGGAATAAATTACATCATGTTAAATAAGGAAAAAGAACCAGAACAAAAGATAGTAAATAAGTCCAGCTTAGTTGAAAAAAAGATTGTAGACGAAGTATTACTGGCGGGAAAAATGACAATTCTAAATGAATCATTTGTACACTATGAACCTGCAAAAGGAGATATTAAGGAAATTCATGTTAATGAAGGGGATCATGTAAAGAAAGGAGATTTAATATTAAGCTATAAAGATGCAAGCCTGACGATGGAATACAATCAATTGACCTCAACGATACAGACGGATTACTTGTACATTAATAGAGTAGAAAAGCAAATAAAAAATTTAAGTGATAAGAAAAAGAAGTTAGAAGAAGAGATAGGAAAAAAGGATGCAGAAGTACTGATAAATGAAGAAAGAGAAGAGTTGGAATATGAGTTGAGAATGGCAAATATTTCTTTAAGTCAAAATCTAGAACAGAAAAAATTCATAGAAGTAAGAATGAAACAATTGGATATTTTTTCACCAGTTGATGGAGAGGTATACTCGATAAATATGGATTGGGAAGCCAATTCAGATAACTATATTCTACATATTGTGAATCATGATAGTTTAGTAGTAAGTTCTTTCGTTTCAGAGTATGATATTTTAAAGCTGAAAACTGGTCAAGATGTAACCCTGAAAACAGATGTTTTGCCTGATGAAAATTGGCCAGGCATTATAAACAAAATAGGAGATTTTCCGGTAGAATCCCACATAGTAGAAGCAGCTAGTTCGGATAATAGTTATTACAAAGTGGAGATAAAGCCCTCAGAAAATATAATGGAAATTAAACCTGGGTTTAATATGATAGTCGAAATTGCGTTAGATCCAATGATAGTTATGGTTCTCCCTATAAGTGCAGTGAATATAGAGGGGGAAACCTCTTATGTTTATGTAGAAAAGAATGGGATAGCAAACAAAAAAATTGTAAACACGGGGATAAAATTAGGGGACTATATTGAGATTGTTGATGGCCTTGATGTAGCAGAAGATGTGCTAATATCAGATGATTTATATGATGGGATGGAAGTGATAATGATTGATTAAACTATCAAATATAATCAAAAGTTTTGGTGACGAAAAAGGGGACACTAGTTCTATTGTCTTGAAAAATATTAATATGGAAATTTCTCGTAATACATATTCTGCTATTATGGTTCCTTCAGGATCTGGAAAAACCACTTTATTAAATATATTAGGATGTCTGGATGCACCTACAGAGGGGAGCTACGAATTTAATGGGATTGATATTACTAGCCTTTCTGAAAAAGAGCTTGCCACTCTTAGAAATATATCTATTGGTTTTGTCTTTCAACACTTCCATTTATTAATGAGATTAACCGCAATTGAAAATGTTGAATTACCATTAATATATTCAGGAATTTCTTTACAAGAAAGAAAAAAAAAAGCAGAAGAAGCATTATTTCGAGTGGGTTTGGAAAGTAGAACGAAATACTTGCCTCATGAATTATCGGGCGGTCAAAATCAAAGGGTAGCTATTGCTAGGTCTGTCATAAATAGGCCGAATCTAATTTTGGCAGATGAACCGACAGGAGCACTTGACACAAAATCTAGTGAAACTATTATGGACCTTTTTTCTGAATTACATCATGAAGGAGTTGCGATAGTGCTTATAACCCACGATAAGAACATTGCAATGAAGTCAAATTTAATATTCCATCTGTTAGATGGTGGAATTAATGAAGTGGAAAGGGTTAATAACAATGTTTTTACTTGAAAACATAAAAATCGGTCTTGCTTCTCTCTTAGCTCATAAAATGAGATCGTTTTTAACGATAGTGGGGATAATAATAGGTGTCGCTTCCGTTATAATAATAGTTGCTATTGGCAAAGGGGGAGAACAGTTACTTAAATCTACTATGATAGGAAAAGACAACATCATCGAAATTATATATGAGCCCACTGAAGAAGAGTACAATGCAAACCCAAATGGGTATCACTTAGATGTGTTTACTCAGGATGACGTAAGTGCATTAAGACAGGTAGAAAATGTAGCATATGTTATTGGAATGTCGACGGTTTATCACAAAGCCAGAATAAAAGACCAGGAATTTGATTTAAATACATATGCCATAGACGAAGAGTTCTTTAATATGCACAAGTTTGATATTTTAGAAGGAAATTCGTTTTCCAGTTCGGATTTTAATAGTGGAAGTCGCATAGGGTTAATAAGTAATAACTTACAAGAAGAGTTATTTGAGAATCAAAATGCAATTGGGAATTATATTTGGATTAATGGTGAGCCGATCGTAATCAGTGGAGTTATAGAGAAAGAAGACGAATTGTTTTCTTTTAAAGAAAATGAACTATACATTCCATTTAATACATATAAAAAAATAATGCATAATGACCATTATAGCGACGTTACCATTAAGGTCAATGAACTAGATAATATACAACTAGTAGGAGAGGAAGCGAGCAATCTACTAAATAATAAAAATAATAGAGATGGTACCTATTCTGTTATCAATTACGAGGAACTTTCACAGGGTATTACTCAAATCACCAATATAATGACAATTATTATTGCAAGTATAGCAGGAATTTCACTGCTAGTTGGAGGGGTTGGCATCATGAATATGATGTTAGTATCCGTTACAGAAAGAACTCGTGAGATAGGAATTAGAAAAGCATTAGGTGCTACAAGAACACAGATTTTACAACAATTTCTTATAGAATCTATTACACTTTCGCTAATTGGTGGGATATTCGGTGTTTCATTAGGATCTATGATATCGATGCTAATATCCAAAATAGCCAACTGGCCTTCATTAATTACCATGACACCAATTATTGTTTCACTGTTATTCTGTATATTTATTGGTGTGTTATTCGGTGTCCTGCCAGCTAATAAAGCTGCAAAACTTAAGCCAATACAGGCTTTAAATTATGAATGAGCTAGTAAAGGGGGAAAAATAATGAGTTTTGTGAAGAAAACGTTAAAATATTTTTCAGTAAATAGGAAGAAAAAACAGTTGGACCTTTTAACAGTAGATAATATAAAGAAACAAATGGATAAAGAGCAATTTGACATACTTGTTATAAAAGAATTTACTAATATTTTCGAAAAGAGGATAGATAAATATGGACAAAAACACTTTAAATCATGGTTAATACAACTAAATTATAAAATAATTGAAGAATTTGAGGATGTAGAATTTACCATCGAGTTCTATAAGAAACACAATTTATGGGTGGAAAAAGAGATAGCAAAATTAGAAAATGAAATAAATTTACCATGGGGAGTTCAATCTGAAGATATGAATTATTTAGATGATGAAATTAGAAAAGTACATTTAGTTGTAAGACATAGGCTTACTGAAATAGTACAGTCATTATTGGATATGTAGTAGCTTACATAGAAGAAAGGAAAAACAATTGAGTAGCATCATTAGGTGATAAAATATTTTCTTGATTTTGATTGCTATACTCTCTACGGGAGAGCAATTACAAGATATGGAGAATCAAGGATTGTTGAGGCAACTTTTTGGGGGATGAAATTAAGGTTAAGTTTAAAAAGAAATATCCAAAAGGTAAACAGATGAGTGATATGTTAAAGAAAACGATCGAAGAGTATCACAACGGAGTAATATCAACAGCAGATGTTATTCGATTTATGTTTGAGATGAGAAATAACTTAGACGAAGAGACAATGCGACGAATGGATTTAGGACTTACTGAAGAGGAATTGATAAGGGCAGCATTGACCATGAGTTATTAAATCACACTAAAAGGTAATAGGACTATTTTTAGAAGTTGAAGAAAGAGCAAATTGTGAAGAATTAGACGTCGAAACTATCATAAATAAAATGGATAATGATTTCTATAAGTAATTAATTTTGATTAAAAAATAATAATTGAGTCAATTTCATAATGCTTTTTACTCGATTAAAAACGAACGATAGTTATGAAATCAAAGTTATCAGAGGGTAACGTTCGTTTATTGTGTAATTTTTACGATCATAAAAATTTTAATATTCGTTTTACGTTGGTTTTGACCTTTATGAAATTGATTCAATTAATATTAAATTAAAGAGTTTTATCATGTCTAAAAGCCCTAGTCGTTGTCCTCGCTACGACTAGGGCTTTTAAGTGCACATGGATGTATACCCACACATACAATTATACTGCTTACGATATGTCAATACAATAAGCGTAATTGTTATCATAGTGACTTTTTGTTTTTTATTGAAATAAAACGAATTAAGAAATAAGGTATCTACTACTTTTTTCAAATATACACCTACTTTCCTTAAACTTCATGATGGGAGTCTTAAGCGACCACCTTAAGCTCAGGCTTTCGGGTAGTTGCACATTAATAAGGCTTGAATATAATTGTTATTTTCGTTTGTTTATTTGGTAATCCACAGCTGCTTTTAACGATTTACATAGTTTATCTCCTTCAACTTTGTCATTTAAGGAATGCTCTAAATGAGATAATATAGCTCCTGAAAAGTAAAAATTAGCATCATGCCTTTCTTTCAATGATAGAGTTTCATCAGCATACTTCATGACCTCTTGAAGTATCTCTGCGCATTTACTCATTGAATTCCATCTCCTTCTATAACTAATTCTGATGTTTAAATATCCCAAAAATCATTAATTTTAAGGTTAGGATCAACCTTCCTAACGCTTTTAAGTATCTTTTTCATTACTACAGGACTGGGAACATAATGGTCTTCATTGCAAACTTTTGTTAATGTCCTTCTACTGACACCTGTTTCCTTAGAAAATTCAACGGTTGAAACACTATGTTTATCTATAAACTTTCCTAATTTGCTTCTCTTCTTTCCTGATCCGAACATGATATAACCCCTCCTTGAGAATCAGACTTGACCAATACGTGAAAACTTATACTTAACTTGGGAAAAGTTTTGCTCATATTGGACAAGCTACTGCTCATATCATTCAGTAAGACGTTAAACAAGCCGTCAAGGACTAAGGAGAGAGTGATTGCATGAGTAAAGAGCAAGCATTGGAGCTATTGAAACGATCAGACGTCTATCTAACTGAGAACGGACGTCAGGAACTACTTAAGATCGTAGAGAAAGAGGGGGATTGAGATATATAGACCGACTGTACGATACCAAGACGTCTACAAACGATACGTAGATGACGTCTTTGATGCTACTCCATTAGATCGAAATCAAATTATGAGAGCCGCATTGTTTCAAGCGGGGCTTTCAGAAAGTTTTCAGATGCTTATGCGCGATATTTTGAAAGAAGGAAAGGAATTGCTGAAACCACACTGGAGTGAGGTTGATCATTCCATATGGATAGAGGGGCCAGCTAAACAGAATGGGATAAGGAAAGGCAAGGAACGACCACTTTTGATATAAGACAATAACCAATTGGTCATTGTCTTTTTTCATATCTGTTTTGATTGGTACATATAGTAAGGATCATGCAGAAAGGTGCTGTATATGTTGAAAGTAGTTCGCAAGTCAAGAGTTTTTGTCCCTTTTCCTACCATGTCACCAAGAAGAAAAAAACTATTAATAGCAAGTGAAGAGTTGTAAAAATATTTACAGGAAAAACGGTTCTTTCTTTTTTGAGAAGGCTTTTCCTTGTTTCTAATCAACTCAACACCCTACAACAATTCAGTGACATACAAGGAGTCACCATCAGTTGGCTAGTGATTAATCCGAAGGAACTATTCATTCCTAAGAGTATTGTACATAAAAATATATTCTGAATAGTGAGAAAACGTTTGCACTAAATTAAAGAAAAATGATAAGATTAACTTGAATAAACACAACAAGATTTACTTGCGATCGTTTGCGCTAATATCCATGGGAAAATATATTGCCAGGGAGGAGAGTGTTAATAAATAGAGACAACAACTTTTATGTAAGCGTTTTCATAATGAAGGGAGTAATATAAATGAATCGTAAGAATATTTTTTTGAGTATATCTTTAGTCTTCCTATTAATCTTTCCTCTTCTCTCATTACCTACGGAAAAGGCAGTAGCACATCACAATGGGACGAATGGGACAATGATGCAATACTTTGAATGGCATTTACCTAATGACGGAAATCACTGGAATCGATTGAGTAATGATGCTAGTAATCTACGAAATAAAGGAATAACTGCGGTTTGGATTCCTCCTGCGTGGAAAGGTACATCGCAAAATGATGTTGGTTATGGCGCGTATGATCTTTATGACTTAGGAGAATTTAATCAAAAAGGAACAATCCGAACTAAGTATGGTACACGAGAGCAATTACAGAATGCAGTCAATTCTTTAAAACGTAATGGAGTTCAAGTATATGGAGATGTTGTAATGAATCACAAAGGAGGAGCGGATGGTACAGAACAAGTTCGTGCTGTGGAGGTAAATCCTAGGAATCGTAACCAGGAGGTTTCTGGAGAATATACAATCGAGGCTTGGACAAAATTTGATTTTCCTGGAAGAGGAAATACCCACTCCAATTTCAAATGGCGTTGGTATCATTTTGATGGGGTAGACTGGGACGCATCGCGGCAACTACAAAATCGCATTTATAAATTTCGTGGTGATGGTAAAGCATGGGACTGGGAAGTGGACACAGAAAACGGAAACTATGATTATTTAATGTATGCTGATGTTGATATGGACCATCCTGATGTTGTGAATGAGCTGAGAAATTGGGGTGTTTGGTATGCATCCACTCTAAATCTAGATGGTTTTAGAGTGGATGCCGTTAAGCATATTAAATATAGTTTCACCCGAGATTGGTTGACACATGTAAGGAATACAACCGGAAAACAGATGTTTGCAGTTGCTGAATTCTGGAAAGATGATTTAGGTGCGATTGAAAATTATTTAAATAAAACAAATTGGAATCACTCTGTTTTTGATGTACCCCTACACTATAACCTCTATAATGCTTCAAATAGTGGTGGTGGTTATGATATGAAGCAGATCTTCAATGGAACAGTTGTCCAAAAGCATCCGATGCATGCGGTGACATTTGTTGATAATCACGACTCACAACCGGGAGAAGCTTTAGAGTCATTTGTAGCAGAATGGTTTAAACCGTTAGCGTATGCTCTTACTTTGACAAGGGAACAAGGGTATCCATCAGTTTTCTATGGTGATTATTATGGCATTCCCTCCCACAATGTCCCTGCAATGAATTCCAAGATTGATCCAATCTTAGAAGCGCGCCAAAAGTATGCATATGGCAGACAACATGATTATTTAGATCATCATGATATCATTGGTTGGACACGAGAAGGAAACACCACTCATACAGAGTCGGGATTAGCGACTATTATGTCAGATGGGCCTGGAGGAAATAAGTGGATGTATGTAGGTAGAAATAAAGCAGGGCAAGTTTGGCGGGATATTACTGGTAACAGATCAGATACTGTTACTATAAATGGAGATGGATGGGGGAATTTCTTCGTGAATGGGGGTTCTGTTTCTATCTGGGTAAAGCAATAATGAAAAAGAAAAGGCCTTTAAGGTCTTTTCTTTTTCTAGTCAGGAAAGAGGGGGAAATGATGGGATTACAATTAATATCAGCGGAATTGTCAGACCACTCTTATCAATTGTATAAGCTAGAAGCTTATGTTTCAGTATTTAAAACCGAATGCGGTGATTCCTGTGTAATGCAATACAAGCCGGTTGGGCAAAAAGTTTATACCTTGGAAGGTAGTATGATAGAAACAATGAATGATAAAAAGACATACAGATTTTTTGCATTTTTCAAAAAGCATTTAGGGCTCGCTTCAGTTGGTCTAGTTTTCAACTTTTATATTTCTTCACTATATAATTCAATTAAAACAAAGGATTATTTTCTAGGAGGAGAGCATGGAAACATTATATTAGAAGGTGTCTCCATTAAGCATCATCACCTTTACATTCATCACCACACACTCACAGGTTCAGTTTATATAAATTCTGCTACCCCTACAAAATCAGTTAAATTTGTGTTATTCAATGATACCAACAGAACAGTAATAGAAGCTGTTTTTAAAGAAAACGTTCCTTATAGTGATATAGAGGTTTGGGAATACAGTTATGAAAAAATTTATCAATTAAACGGAAAATATTCCTTCTATGTAGAATTACAAGAGGACGAGCGACAGGAGAAGGATGATAATTATGGTAGCTATTATAAAGTTAAAATAAAAGATTGATCTAGAGATTGTAGACGGGCAATACTGAAGCAGTGTGTATTCCTTAAGACTGCAATAATCCATGTTTTGAAGACATTAACTGAACATACAACAGTTACTTTGTCCTTCGAACATCGAACTCGTGCAGGCATCACTAGAGTACTTTAGTGATCAACCATTTCCCTATATTTCGTGTTTAAGACTAACTCACGAGTGGTGTATTTCGTCACGCTTGTTTTTAAGTTGTCTGGTACAACAATTTGTGTACTATCTAGGAAACTCTCTAGCAAATGAAAATATATTAGGGCGGGCGCCCCCTCTTCTTCCAAATCAACTACGTATCTAATTTACTTGCGTTTTTAAAGGGTGGGTAATTAAAGCGGAATATATGGTAAATTTATCTAAATGAGAAAAATAGGAGGGGTTTTCCTTGAATAAAGCTTTCTTGCGCATTGAGGGATTAGCGTTTTTGTTATTAAGTCTTTACTTTTATGGTTACAATCAGTTTAGTTGGTTATTGTTTTTTATCTTGTTAATAGTTCCAGATATTTCAATGCTTGGCTACATGCTTAATAAAACGGTTGGAGATACCCTTTATAATTTTTTCCATACATATAGTTTATCAATAGAATAATTATAATTGGAATGGCTATTTCTAATTCAAGTGTCCTGGCAATAGGTTTAATATGGTCAGCACATATAGGGATGGATAGAATGTTTGGATATGGATTGAAATATTCAAGAGCATTTAAAGACACTCACTTAAATCGTATATAATTTAGTTAATAATAAGAATGTCTGGTGTATATTACTAAATGATATTGCTTATATATTATGGCAATAAGCAAACAGAATTGGGTAAATTTAATGTTGTTATAGAAGTTAATTATGCTATAATATAACCGTTGGTTACTAACCATCGGTTATATTTATTTTTTTGGGGGGAAGGTAAATGTCTTTAGAGGTGCAGGCTAGAGAGAGAATTTTGATTTCGGCAAAGAAATTATTTGCTCAAAAAGGTTACGAACAAGTAACTGTGAGAGAAATAGCGAGAGAAGCGCAGTGTTCTCACACCAGTATTTATGTTTATTTTGAAGATAAAAAAAAGCTATTAGAAGCCTTGGCAACAGAACCACTTAATCGATTACAAAAAAGTATTCAAGGAATACTTACATCTAACAATTACACGCCACAAGAAAAGCTCATTAGGTTGTCTAAAATGTTTGTACACTTTGGCTTGAGCTATCGTAATCTGTATCAAGCATTTCTTACGTTTGAAGCGACTAGGGTCGATGCAGAAGAAACCATATGGGAGTTAAATGAAAAACGCTTAGATTTATTTACCCATTTAAAAAATGCAGTAAACGGAGTATTTCCGGTTGCTGATGAAAAGACTTTATTAGATTTAAGTCGAATGATTTATTTTGTACTACATGGAATTATTATGACCTACAAAGATGTAGATGAGCGTATAAGTGGGATTGTTAAACGCATATTCCCTATCGTCGATAGGTCCATTATTTATCTTATTCAAGGAGGAGAAATTGATGAAAATAATAAAAGTTTCACCGCACGTGTACAAAATTGAAGCATGGTTTCTTTTAAAAATGAGTGCTTGGCTTGTGAAAACTAATGAGGGTGTGTATATAGTAGATACGGGGATGTCATTTATGGCAAAGCGTATTTTAAAAGAAGCTGAGAAAATAGGTGAGCCGAAAGGTATCTTATTAACTCATGGTCATTCTGATCATGTAGGGGGATTAAAAAAGATATTAGATAATTATAAGTTGCCGGTATACAGTCATACTTTAGATATTAAATATATGGAAGGCAAGGAACCGTTTCCTGGTCGAAATAAAAAAGAAAACCTTGTTGCTCCAGGAACTGTAAAACCGTTATCACAGAGAGAAGATGGGACTTTGAAAGCTATTGGTAATTTAGTTCCCTACCATACCCCAGGACATTCTCCGGGACACGTAAGTTATTATCACCCAATAGATCGTGTATTGATAGGTGGGGATTTATTTACCTCAAAGAAAGGGAAGCTGAGACCACCTATTAAAATGTTCACAGCTGATATGAGACAAGCTGTAGAAAGTGCAAAAATTGTAAAAGAACTAAAACCTATTGTTGTAAGTATTTGTCATGGAGAAGACATTCAGCATCCTCATACACAAATTAATACATATTTAACAATAAAATAAGAAATAATTAATACCATTTTTATAAATGGTATTTTTTTTATATTTTTATAGAATTTTGCAAAAACTTGTTGTAATTTTTATATGAGTGTATTAATATAACCATAGGTTACTAACCAAAGGTTAATATGATGAAGGGGGTTCTAAATGCAGCTATTTTGCTTTCATTGTGCTGGAGGATCATCAAGTATGTTTAGAAAGTGGAAGTTCGCTAATACAGATATTTTTAAGTTAGACTTGCCAGGTAGAGGTAATAGGGTTAATGAGCCATTTATTGATCAATTTGATGAAGCGGTTGACGACTTAACTGATAAAGTAATGCGTCTAAGAAAAGCTGGACAAAGCTGGGGAGTATTTGGTCACAGTTTGGGTGGACTCTTCGCCTATGAAGTATCAAGAAGGCTACAAGATCATGACTTTCAGTGCAGAATTTTAAGTGGGATTAAGCCATTACATCAATATAGTGGAGAAGTTAAGTTGTTAAAACAAGATGATTCCACGATGGTAGGAATGTTAGCTAAGCTAGGGGGGGTTCCTGAGAAATATAAAAGTAATCCCATTTTTATTAAATGGTTTGCCCCAATACTTCGAGCAGATCTTTCGCTTGTAAAAACGTTTCATTATACCGCGGAAACATCGCCTATACGTACATATGTTATTAACGGTGTAGATGATCTTCTAATTCAAACAATGGAGAAAGAAGATTGGAAGAGAGCCAGTCTGCAAGACTTGACATGCCTATGGGTAGAAGGAGGACATTTTAGTATCCTTCAGCAATCCGAAGTGGTTGAAAGGTTATATACGTCTTCTAAAAAAGTGGGTGTAACTTCACAATGACATTAAATGAATTAAAGCAATATGCCCTTTTGCATGTGAAGACTCATTCGTTTACAGCTATTGATCCGCTCGAAGTCTTAAATAACATAGATGCTCCCTCTTGTGATGAGACAAACAAAGGAGCCTGGGATCAGCAGTGGGTTCTAGCGGCAGAAGAGTGTCTGAGAGAAAAGGCCGTAGATGATGCCATTCAATGTTTAAATTTTGCTCGGTTTCCATTTCCTCATACTAGTCATCAAGAAAAAGCTAGCAAGAAACTTTCTGAATATTTCGAAGGAACTTACAGTAAAAAAGGTGTTCAGAGATATACGCTTGAAAGAAATAAAAGACAGTTCTCTGTTTATACTTCAAATCTCCAATCAAATTTGCCTTGTTTACTAGTACTAGGAGGGATCGTTTCTGTAAAAGAACAATGGAATGTGTTTTTAGAAGTTGGAAAACGTTTAGGCTTTTCTGTAATAATTACAGAATGTCCTGGAGTAGGAGAGAACGATACAATCTATGATTCCTCCTCTCACAAGATGATCGGGCAAATATTAGACTTATTCTCAACAAAAGTGAATGTGAATAATACTTTTATTGTTGGAATGAGTTTTGGAGGCCATCTAGCTATCAGGCAAGCGTTAGAGGATAAAAGAATAAAAGGAATAACGACCGTTGGGGCACCACTTCATTTTTTCTTTAAAAATTATTCAGATATTGAAGTGCCTCTAATTACACAAATTACACTGGCTCATGTAATGGACAAGGAATTAGGTGAGGTTGGCAATACCCTATCTTCATTCGCTATTTCACAAACAGAGCTAAGAGCTCTTCGTACCCCTATAACCTATGTATCTAGTAAAAAAGATGAAATTATTCCATCAAGAGAGAAGGAATTCTTACTCACAAATGGTCAGAATATTAAGCTGCATGAATTTGATGATATACATGGTTCTCCTAATCATTTAGATATGATTCAAAAAATAATCCCTTTGAGTGTAATGAAGCAAAGTAGGAGTAGAAAAATTTTCATTCAATTGGGGTTAACTGTAATGCTAACCTTAAATAAGTGGAAGAAGAGAGGTGAGAAATGGTGACTTCTTTACAAATTGCCGTTACCGGAATTGGTATTTTATCTAGTATTGGTAGAAATAAGCTAGAAGTTTATGAAAGTATGGCACAGAATAAGTCAGGTATTAATCATATAGAGTCATTTGATCCTGAGCCATTTATCAGTAAAATCGGAGCAGAGCTAAAAACGTATAATCCAAATGAATATTTCACCAAACAGGAAGAAAAAAATCTTGATCGTTGTTCACAATACGCTATTGTCTCTATACAAGAGGCATTAGAGGAAGCAAATACAGATATAGATACTAGTAACATTGGCTTAGCATTTGGCACATGTAACGGAGGATTAAATTCTCTAGAACAGCAAGGAACTTTAGAAAATTTAGATCCAGATAAAACAAGAAATTATCCTTTCTATCAACAGGGAGATATGGCTGCAAGTTACTTTAAATTATCTGGGCCAGTAATGACATTGAACACAGCATGTGTAGCAAGTGGTAATGCTATCGGCTATGCATGTGACATGCTTCGTCATGGTCATGCGGATATAATGATTGCTGGTGGGTCGGATTCTATGTCCACATCAGTTTATGCTGGGTTTAATTCTTTGAAGGCTTTAAATGATGTACCATGTTCTCCTTATAATGAACAATACGGATTAAGTCTTGGAGAAGGAGCAGCTTTTGTTGTACTGGAACCCTTAGAAAAAGCTTTAGCTCGAGATGCAAAAATCTACACTATTATTGAAGGTTATGGACTTAGTAGTGATGCTTACCATGAAACAGCTCCTCAGCCGGATGGACTTGGAATTCGAAAAGCTGTAGAGATGGCTGTTTCACAAGGAAATGTATCAAGAGAAGACATTCAATACATCAATACACACGGAACCGGAACAAAGGCAAATGACCCTGCAGAGCTTCGCGGCTTACGTTCCTACTTTGGAGATCAATTTGATGCGATCTATATAAGTTCCAGTAAAGCGTATTTTGGTCATAATCTTGGAGCAGCAGCTTCAATCGAGTATGTTACTACTCTTTTAGCTATTGAACAGGGAAAGTTGCCTGCTACACTTCATTTTTCAGAGGCTAGAGAAGGATGCGACCACCCAAAATTAGTGACTAATACAATGAAAGAATTTTCTCCTAAATATTTTTTATGTAATAATTCAGCATTTGGAGGCCACAATTCTTCTATTTTATCAAAAAATGTTTTTCATCCATTACATTCGTACTCCGCAGCTAAGAATAATTCAAAGCGTAAAACAAAGGATCAATCAGTTGTTATTTGTGGGTACGGTACTATTCATGCCCTTTCCAATAATGAAGGCTCACTCCTAGCTAACCTACAACATAGCGAGACTCCCACTTTACAACTAGACTTTTCACTCAAAGAATACAATAAAACTTTATATGAACGTCGTATGAACCCTCTAACTCAATTCAGCATAGGCGCTTGTGATTTGGCGTTGAAGAGAGCGGCTATTGACGAATCTGAATATGGGTCTCTGGGGTTAATATATGGTACATCACGTGGTAGTTTAAAAAGCGCTGAAAAGTATCTTGGCTCAATCCTCGAACGTGGGATGGCGAATGCAAGCAGCGTATATTTTCCTGATATGGTATTAAATTCTACAGCTGGCAAGCTAGCTAAAAAATTTAGTATAAAAGGATTTAGTTCTTCCCATAGTTCAGGTGGTGTAGATGGTCTACAAGCAATTCAATATGGAACGATAAGCATTATGGATGGAAAACAATCGATGGCACTTGTAGGTTCAGGAGACGAGAAATCAAACTTATCAACTGAATTAGACCGGGCCATGAATTTAACATCCAGTTCGTACAACATTACTGAAGGAAGCACGTTTCTTATGTTAGCAGACTCTGAAACTGTAAAGAAAAACGGCTTACAGCAATTCGCTGTAATTAAAGGTTTTGGACAAGCTTTTCACAATAACAATGACTTGTATGTAACAGTGGAAAAATCTGTGGCTCAGTGTTTAGAAAATGCAAACTTTTCAGAACGTGATATTGATTTTGTCTTTTACCATAATAATGATGTACATGACACCGATGCTTTTCTTAAATTAAAAGAAAAGTATGATCATCTACCTGTAAATACGCTTAATCACCTTATAGGGTATATGGAATCTAATGGCTCGTTGTTTCATACTCAAGTGGCTATCGAGCTCCTTTCTCTACCAAAGGAAGAGCAGCAATCAGTTACTAAATCTCTTGGCTGGACAAAAGAACATTTAAGAACTGGGCTTATTGTGTCAACATCCATCAATGGAAACTCTATGGCCATGTTAATAAGTAAATTATAATTGGAGGATTATTATTATGAAAACTATTAATGAGATAAAAGAAATTATTAAGGTGAATATCTTGATTGAGCGCTTAGAATTAGAAGACATTGAAGCCGACGAAATTGAAGATGAAGAACCGTTGTTTGGAGAGGGACTAGGGCTTGACTCCGTAGAGGCTCTTGATGTGGTATCGGGAGTAGAGGCTGAATTTGGCATAAAAGTACAAGGGTTAGAAGAAGAAGATATTCGTCAACATTTCTATTCGGTCGCCACTTTATCTTCTTTTGTCGCGGCCCAACTCACAGAAAAAGTTAGCAGCTAAATTTATAAAGGTATGGAGTGTAACTTAGGTTACACTCCCCTCTATCGAAAGTAGGGATTGACTTATGCTATTACATGAAAAGGTCGCCATTGTGACAGGTGCTACTCGTGGAATTGGAAAAGAAATTGTGGAAACCTTTGTCGCTCAAGGAGCTTTTGTTTATGGAATTTATAACTCGAATGATGAGGCTGCACGTTTAATTGAAGATGCATTAAATCGAGAGCGATTATGCGTAGATTACGTTAAAGGATCCGTGGAAGACCAAGCTTTTATAGATACACTTTTTAAAGAGATCGCAAAGAAGCATGGGCGAATTGATGTACTAATAAATAATGCAGGGGTTACCCGAGATCAATTCCTTTTTCAAATGGACGAGCAGAATTGGCAGAACGTCCTTCAAGTTAACTTTAGCGGGACATATAAGTGCTGTTTAGCCGCTCTACCATACATGGAAGCAAATCAAACAGGCAAAATCGTTAATTTAGTATCTGTTACAGGAGTAGTAGGACGCGAAGCCCAAACTAATTATGGCACATCTAAAGGGGCAATTATAGGACTTACTCGTCTTTTAGCTCGTAAGTATCACGAAAAGGGAATCTGTATCAATGCTATTGCTCCTGGAATGATCCAAACTGAAATGATTGAGCAAGTTCCCAAGGCGAAATTAGATAATTTTTTACGTTTTACCAATGCCAAAAAGCTTGGAACGACAAAAGAAGTTGCTCGGAGTGTCCTCTTTTTATCATGCGAATTGAGTGACTACGTAACTGATACGGTTTTAAAAGTCGATGGAGGCTTTTTACGATAGGAGAGAAAAAAATGAATATTCTGATTTCGGAAGGTGAGCAAAAGATTAATCAAGTAATAGCTAACCATTTTCATCAAAAAGGAGAAAAAGCGGTCCTTCTCTTCACTGACCGTGAGAAGCACCTTGGGTTTATGCTTGAACAGCCTGGCCAAGAAACTATTTTTTGCGAAGCGTATAAAGAGGATGATTTAGACACTATTATTTTAGAAATGTTTGGGGATCAAGGTGTGGAAGTACTCATTCATGGAAATGAAATGATAGACGAAGAGAGAACATTAGAGGAAGAACCTTACATGTTAGATGAAATTATAAGAGGTTATCTATACCGAATATTTCTATTAAATAAGGTAGTTGTTCGTCAAATGATCAAACCAAAAAAGGGGAAAATTATATTTCCCTTATTCTATGATCCTCTTTATTATGCAGGATATGCTAGCTCTCCAGTTTTAAACCATGCAAAACTTTCTTTAATGAAATGTATGTCTAGGGAGCTTGGACCGTTTAAATTAAACGTCAATGCTATAACTTTTGGGTATTACAATGATGGGTTCAATAAAGAGCAAAAGAAAATCAAAAAAGAAAAAGTCGAAATATTTAGTCTTAAACCAAAACTCCCAGATATTGAGGATTACGTGCGTTCCATCGAATTACTAATCAATCCATCTGCAAGTTTAATAGGAGGGGAAAATCTTCATGTTGGTGCAGGAATCGAGACAGGAATCTAGAGGTAATATATCTCCACGAATCATTGGGTTTGGAGAATGTTTGCCAGGAGAGCCGGTTACAAACGAACAAATGGAAGAAGTTTTATCCATCCGTAAAGAATGGATTGACACGATGATAGGTAATCACTCAAGATATTTTGCCGTTGATTTCTCGAAACGAACTGTGGAGTATAGTCTGACAGATCTATGTACAGTGGCTGCCGAACAAGCAATCGAGCAATCTGGTGTTCGACGCGAAGAAATAGATGTGATAGTTCTATCAACCGCAACTCCAGATCATTTAATGCCTGCTACAGTAAACTTAATAGCTGACCGTTTAGGCTTACAAAATATACAAACATATCAAATTCAAGCGGGATGTTCAGGAGCTCTCCAAGCCTTAGATGTAGCGCGCCACCTACTAATGGGGGGACGGCGATATGCACTTGTCATAGGTGGAGATGTGTGCAACAAGTACATGGATCTAACACGTGATTTTACCAAATTAAGATCTTCTGAATTAATTAATTATGCTTTATTTGGGGATGGGGCAGGAGCCATTCTTTTAACAAATGAGAATGTTGATGGGTTAGAAATTATTTCAATTGAAAATCAATTTGAAGGGGTAGGTGAAGAACCTGGGCAAATAATGAACTGGTTTGGTACCGTGCCTGAAAATGTTCAAGAGTTAAGTAAGCGTGAGCTCCGTAAACAGTTTCAATCGGCAAAAGAAGATTACAAAGCAATTGAAAAAAAAGTCCCTCTCATGACTGCTCAAGTACTCAAGAAATTACTTGATAATAAAAAGTGGAAAAAAGAAGATTTGACGTACTTTCTTCCACCTCAGCTTAGTTGGAATATGACACGGAAAATCATTGAGTCGTTAGATTTCCCTCTCGATGTAACGATCAATTGTGTCCAACACACGGGCAACAACGGGAACGCCCTTCCATTCCTCCAATTAAAAAAGGTTAATGGAAGTATCAAACCAAACAATAAAGTAATCGGTATAGCCATTGAATCTTCCAAATGGATAAAGACCGGCATCATACTTGAATACAAGAAGGGTGAAGTTCATGAGTGAGCGTGAAGTCTTTAAACAGATTAAATCATTTATTAACCAAAATGATTATAGAACGCCATACAAACTAAAACAACTTCTTATTGATTTAGAAAGTCCTATTCAGAAAAATAAAGCTGGAAAGCTATTACGTAATTGGAACCAAGGAAAGGCTCATGCAAAGATAGGTATAGTAGGAAATCATACCACCGATGGGTTAGAGCATGCCCTTACATTTGATGCTGTTAAAAGAGGAATCAATGTAGAGATGTTAACTACAGGCTACGGTCAATGGGCAATTCAAATGCTACAGGTTGGGAGTGAGCTCGATGCTTTTAATGGAGATTTAACAATCTGCACACTCGATGAATCGATTATCTACCAACATTTACCAACTAGTAAGTGGTCGGTTGAAGCGATTGCAAAGGCACTGGAGGAAACAACAGTTGAAATCAGTCAAGCTATCAGAAGTTTCGCTTCTCGAAATACAGGGGGAATTGTTCTACATACGATTCCATTACCGCTAGCTGACTTTAAATCAATTATTGGCTATCGTGAAAAACAATCTGTAGCTTCTTTATGGAAAAAATTCAACAGTCATCTACTTGAGTTGAACACCACTTTTCCAAATGTTACTACACTTGATTTTGATGTTTTGACGCAAGGTGCTGTTCCAATACGAGATGAAAGAATGAAGCATTTTGGTTCAATGAGTTACAGTTTAGAAGTTTGGCATCGTCTTTCAATAGAAGTAGTTTCCCTTCTAGCGGCTCAAAAGGGTTTGTCAAAAAAAGTATTAGCCCTTGATCTAGACCATACCCTTTGGGGTGGGGTTATTGGAGATGATGGAATAAAAGGGATCTCACTATCTGAGACATTTCCTGGTAACCAATTTAAAACATTTCAAAAATACATTCGCCGCTTACACGAACAAGGAGTGCTCCTTACTATTGCTAGTAAAAATGATTGGAATAATGTAAAAGATGTTTTTAGCGAGAACGAACACATGGTTTTAAAGGAAGAAGAGTTTACACAAATTTTTTGTCATTGGAATCCTAAAACAGACAGTCTCCGCAAGATGGCGAACCAGCTTAATTTAGGTTTAGATGCTTTTGCGTTTGCAGATGACAACCCATTTGAAAGGCAACTAATGGAGGAGGAGCTTCCAGAGGTGACAGTGCTTCCAATAGGAAAAGATCCTAGTCATTATGTCATGGATCTATTGGATAATGGATGGTTTAATACAATTGCTTTAACCAATGAGGATCGTCATCGATCACAGAAATACAAGCAGTTAGTGAAACATGAAGAGTTAAAAGAATCATCCACATCCATCGAAGAATATCTTGAGCAATTACAAATGGTACTTCGTTGGAGTCGTTTAAAAGAAAGTCATATCTCGCGAGTCACTCAACTTTCTCAACGTACAAATCAGTTTAATTTAACAACTGAACGATTAACAGAAGCAGAAGTAACAAGAACACTGGATTTAAATGTGTCAGAATCCATTTATACATTTGGTTTGGAAGATCGTTTTGGTGATAACGGATTGGTCGGTTACTTTCACATTTCTGAGCAGGGAAAACACTGGTACATTCGCAACATTGTAATGAGTTGTCGAGTATTTAAACGACAAGTGGAAACACAAGCACTCTATTTACTTATCGAGCAGGCACGAGCTAAAGGGGTAGAATCTATTTCAGGTACCTATCGAGAGACTTCAAAAAACGGACTAGTAGCTTCTTTTTATGAAGATCATTCCTTTTTCAGGCAAGGTGATGAATGGTTTTATTCATGTGAGAATTCTCTTCCGACAGTCCCTTGGATTAAGAAGCAACTAAGTGACGAAAGGGTGAATATTTAATGTCGGCAATTGCGGTAAATAAAACGATCTTTGCTATTTTTGCAGACGTGTTAGAAATTGAGGAAGATGACATTACATTGGACTTTTCCAAAGATGAAGATTCTGAATGGGACTCAGTAAATTCTTTGAGACTCTTTATAAATATTGAAAACGAGTTCAGTATTCGGCTAGACATGAATAAATTTATGAACACTTCAACAGTTCGTGAAATCATTGAATTAGTGGAGGCGGCGCGAAAATGACCATTAAGGTTGAATCGTTGCCGTCAATAAGGCGACATACTTTTCATTTTCTTGAAAAAGCAAACGAGAGTCAGGCAATTTATTTAAGTACGGAAGTTGATGCAACTGCCTTAATCGCTCAAAGGGCTATATTTAGCCAAGCATCAAAGAACATAAGCTATGTAAGCTTTTTTCTTTATACAATTTCTAGAGCAATTGAAGCGTTTCCAGAAGTCAATTGTTCAGTTCAAGGACGTCACAACCCTAAACGATGGTGCTTTTCTTCAATTGATGGAAAAGTTACTGTTGATACACGAGCTAATGGTGAACGAATAGTAACCTCAACTGTGCTAAAAGAATTAAATCATAAATCTCTTACAGCTATTCAGAATGAAATTAATGAAATGAAGACGGCTTCCTTTGAAAAAGATGAGAAATTTAAACCCATTCGAAAATTACAGAAATTTCCAATTTGGTTTGGGAGAAAGATTTACAACAAAGTCATGAAAAATCCTGTGACGTGGCATCAAACCCAAGGAAGTTTTACCGTTACTTCCCTTGGACATGTATCAATTAATTCATTTTTCCCAATGTCTTCTAATACAACTTGTTTTGGAATTGGCGCTATTCGTCAATGTCCTGTTGTAATGGATGGTGATATAGTGATCCGTCCAATACTTCCTCTTAGTATGTCTTTTGACCATAGAGCAATTGATGGAGCATTAGCAGCCGATTTTTTGCAACATATTAAATATTTGATAGAAGGATTGGGGGAAGAAAAATGGCCAGAAAACCAAAAAAATCAAGCTACGACATAATTATTATTGGAGCAGGGATGGGCGGACTAAGTGCAGCTACATATTTAGCACAAGAAGGCTATTCAGTTCTTGTGCTTGATCGTCATTATCGAGCAGGAGGATATGCTCACTCGTTTCGTAGAAGAAAGTTTACTTTTGATTCAGCTGTACGAATTGTAGCTGGTGCAAAGGATGGCGGATTGTTAGAAGAGCTCCTACAAGCAGCTGGGGTTGTTGATGAAGTGGAATTTCTTCGCTTAGATGACATTTATACTGCTTATTACCCTGATAGAAAAATTGATGTTAGTAGAAGTGTAAATGGACTTATTGAAGCTTATTGTCGTGAATTTCCTCATGAGAGTAAAAATGTACAAGCCCTAGTTAAGGAGATGGAGAAGCTATATGAAGTGACTTTAATGCTTCTTCATTCTGGTGATCCATTAATGGTGTTATCAAACCCCCTCATGTTGAAATATCGTGATAAGAGCTTTCATGAATTGACGTCCTCATTCTTACAAGACCCACAAGCTATTTACTCATTCTCTGCGTTGTGGGCGTATTATGGTACACCACCAACTCAAGGGAGTGCAATGTTTTTTGCTTATGCGATCATGAGCTACTTTAAAGAAGATATTTATTATGCGAAAGGGAGCTTCCAAACACTCGCTGATGCCTTTGTGAAACGTATACAAACATTAGGGGGGGAAGTGTGTTTAAGAAATGCAGTTGAGCGTGTAGAAGTAGAAGATAAACAAGTGAAGGGAGTGCACCTTCAGACAGGCGAATACGTGGAAGCATCAAAAGTTGTTTGTAATGGGGATTTTTTAAAGCTTATGCGTGACCTCGTAGGTGAAGAGCACTTCCCAGCACGTTATAAGAAAAGAATTGGTAAGCTAAAGCCTTCAATTTCTGCTTTTGAAGTTTTTTTAGGAGTAGATCTTCCTCTTGAAGAACATGGATTATCACATGAAACGTTTATTTACAATGATTACAGCTATGACACGTTTATGGAAAAACATCAGGATTTAAAAAGTTTAGGTCCCAATGGATTAAGTGGATTGGCGATTTCTACTCCTACTCTTGCAGATAAAAGTTTAGCGCCAGAAGGTCAACATACTGCAGTTCTGACGACTTTGGTTCCCTATGATATTGGTTCTAACTGGAAGGACGAGAAGGAAGCATATCAAGAGCAATTGATTTCTATGGCGGAACGGGCAATTCCAAACCTCCGGGATCATATTGTTCATGTCGAGTCGGGTACTCCACTAACTATGGAGCGCTATACCAATAATAGTTTTGGTTCAATTTATGGGTGGGAACAAAACAAACAACAAATGACTGGACGACCACAACATGAAACGCCCATTAAAGGTTTATATATTTCCGGTCAATGGACCGACCCGGGAGGCGGTGTAGTCTCAGTCATTCTCTCAGGCTATAAATTGTGGAAAAAAATAGCGAAAGAAAGCGTGTTGGTCTGACTATGAGTTATGTATTAACAGAGATTAAAAATAATGTCCTCTATGTGACACTTGATTACCCAGAAAAGAAAAATGGAATTGACTTATCTCTTGGAACTGCATTGCTTAAAGCAATTCGGGAGGGGAATGAAGATCAAGATATTCATTCTATTGTATTTGGAAGTAAGCATAGAGCTTATTTTAGCAGTGGACCGCGTCCTGAGGATTTAATAACATGCGTAGGTGAAGAAGGGAAGGACGCATTGAGAGAAGTGTTAAATGTTTTTAATAATTGTGTACTTGAAATTTTCACTTCTCCAAAGGTAACCGTAGCTTTATTTAACGGTTATGCTTATGGAGGAGGATTCAATATTATGCTAGCTTGCGATAGGCGTATGGCCATAAAACGTGCAAAATTCCTTGAAAACTTTCATCAAATGGGTATTACTCCTGATTTAGGAGCTAGCTACTTACTACCAAGTATTATTGGTTATGAAAATACTTTTGATATGCTTATTCAGGGTAAGCTCTACACTGCTGAAGAGGTGGCTGAGCTAGGATTGATTCAAGAGGTTTGCGATAATAAGCAAGAATTGCAAGAACGTTTAGATAAGTACCTGACCAAAGTAGGTGAAGGTTATCTGCCTGCGATAGCGGCAACCAAAAAACTATTAAAACGTCACGCTGTTTATGAACTGAGAGCTCAACTTGCTTTAGAAGCTGAGGAGCTTGTCCGCTTGTTTCAGCAAACAGAAATTAAGCGTCGATTAAAACAGTTAGTTTAAAAGGAGAGAGTGCAATGGCGTCTGTTATAGAAAAGGTTGATATTACTAAGCTTAATCCAAAAAACATGTTACTTCAGCAACCCCCTTTTTTATTTGTAGATCGAATTATAGACTTTGATGAGGAAACCCTTACATGCGGTAAATATTTATCTCAAAATGAACCTTTTTTTGAAGGGCATTTCCCTTCAAAACCAGTCATGCCTGGGGTTCTTATTATTGAATTCGCTGCCCAAGCGAGTCTTCTTCTAACAATGCTTCAACAAAATGCTACCGAACCTCTCATGGGGTATCTTGTAAAAGCTAAGGAATTTACTTTTTATTCAGTCGCAGAACCAGGAGTAGAACTGGAAGCGGAAGTTAAGATGGTGGGGAAAATGGGAGGTTACTACACCATGCAAGCGACAATCAAAAGAGGTGACAATCGAAAAAAAGTAGCAAAAGGAGAATTGGTCTTTTATCTCACAGAGGAAGGGAAGAAACCATCATGAACAAAGAGGTTGTAATTGTGGGAGGTGGCCCCGCGGGAATGTTAATGGGTTTACTTCTTGCAAAAGAGAATGTGCATGTTACCGTTCTTGAAAAAAACAAAAGTCTAAGTCGTGATTTCCGAGGAGAGACAATTGCACCAGGGTCAGTGTACCTATTAAAAAAATTGGGTGTCTTTCCAGCGTTGGAGAAGCATGGCTTTATAAAGGTTAGGCAGATTAAAATGTATGATCGTGAAGATAAACTCTTTAGTGTAAACTTTGATGAATTAGGTCACCCTCAAAAATATGGGATTGATATGCCCCAACCTGTCGTATTAGAAGCATTAAAAGAAGTAGCACTAAAACAGCCAAACTTTCAATATGTCGAAGGGGCTACCTTTACAGATTTAGTCAAAGAAGATGGAAAGGTTGTAGGGGTTCGGTACAAGGAGAGTGGTCGTGAATTAGAAATAAGAACTAAGCTCGTAATTGGTGCGGAAGGTAGGTATAGTCGCTTACAGACGCTAGGAAACTTCCGTGTGAAAAAGAAAGAATTCAGCAGAGATTTAATTTGGTTCAAAGTTCCGAAACCAACTGACTGGGAGGAAGGAAACCTAATTAAAGTGTATAAAAATGATCATGTTATTATCCTCCCCACCTATCCAAACTTTTTAAGAGTAGGGACATACATCTCCATAGGAGCAAATCAAGCAACCAAGAAAAAAGGTATCTCCACCTTCATTGATAAGGTTTGTGCAATTGAGCCAAGACTACGTAAGCATATGGAAGAACATATTAAATCATGGGAGGACACAACTTTGTTGAAGATATTCACTGCTCATGTAGATGATTGGGCAAATGATGGTTTAGTCCTAATTGGAGATTCCGCTCATACATTATCTCCTATACTAGGACAAGGAGTAAATATTGCTATGCAGGATGCCTTTGAACTTCTTCCCTGTGTAATAGAGGGATTAAAGATACACTCAGAAGTAATTCCTGCTTCGCACTTTAATAAATTTATTGAAAAACGTAAAAAACAAATATCCTTTGTTTCTAAATTTCAAGCTCGCCAAGAGCAAAATCTAGCAGCTTCTTCTCCACTTCAATGCACTATTCGTAAAGTGAAAATGAAGCTGCTTAATAAGGCGCCTTTTAAAAACAAAGTCATGAAAAAGCTACAATATGGGATTGTAGAAAATGAAAAAATGGAGGTATGACAAATGAAAATGAAAGCTCTGTTTTCTGTTGCAAGTCTCCTAATTATGACCTTCTCATTATTTTCGAGGAAGAAGAAATATGTTTCAATCAAGCCTCGTTAAACACTCTCATCAGCCAATGGTGTTTTCAGGAGCGATTACCTCATTGGAGAAAAGAAAGACGGAACTTTTATCTTATGTAACAATAGATGAATATGAGAGGGCAAATAAACTTAAGAGGAAGAATCAAAGAGAAGTTTTCTTGCTTATACGTGGTTATCTTCGCTTTCTTCTGTCAACTATTCTAAAAAAAGATCCACAAAGTATAGGTATTGCCTATGAGCCCTACGGTAAGCCTTACTTAGATGGAGAATACGGCTATCATTTTAATGTCTCGCACTCTAAGAATCGTTATTTAATTGGGATAAGAACCTCAGGGCTGATAGGAGTAGATGTAGAGTGCTCAAGATTAGTACCTAGCATTCATCCAATGTTTTTTCATTCTGAGGAAATTGCCCACCTCTCTAAAGAGACTAAACAAAATAGAGTAAACCATTGGTTGTGGATTTGGACGCGAAAAGAGGCTTTCGGGAAAGCCATTGGTGAAGGGTTAAGCGAAAGGACGATAAAATTTTCAGTGCTCAAAGATTTAATAGACTTTAAAGGCAAGAAATATGCCTTAGTGACAGAGCATCGTCCGAGTTTCACACAATCAGTTTGTGTAGAAATGGAATAAACAATTAAGGGGGAAAGATTTTAATCCTCAATCAATGAAACAAATTCACGTTTCAGTCTTAATATTTATAACAATAATACTTCTAATTTAATGAACCTAATCCTTAAGTAGATAAAAAAGTATATTTTGATTAGTGACATGAATAAGCCTGGTAATACGGTATATATGGGATGTTACAAACAGATTATACCTTAAATAACAGCTAGTTAACTTTCAAGGCTTAATATTCCATTGTGAATTTTCCGAACCAATAATCTTTCTATATTGTGAAGAAGTCATCACATTTTTTTAACACATGAGCTGATGCTTTTTAGATTTTGACTAATGTGCGAAGTAAAATATCTAAAATTAAGATTGTAGGAAGGGAGCGTGAAAAAAAATAAGAGGCATCTCATGGACGGTAAAAAGAAGGATACAAAGGGAAGGTCCATATTGGTACTAATCAACAGGTTTATAACGTATGAAATTAGTTATAACAATGGCTTCTATGATTTAAATATAGTTAAAAATGAAAAAAGTGGAAAGTTTTATTTTTCAACCTTAGATACAGCTAAAGAGTTTGTTAGGAACAAATATAAAGTAATCTTTTAAAACGAAATTAGATTAACACTTTTTAACCCCCACTGATATCACAGTAGCTCAATGTTAAACTGATTCATGAACCTCTTCTACTTGTAAAATCAAATCCGGAGAGAGTGACAGCTCATTTGTCATACCTTCGAGATATCGATTCAGAAGAATCGCTTACCCATTAAAATCAGGTATTACAAGATGGAGAGTATGTGGATCATCCAGAGGAAGAATGGCAGCGATATGAATTAGTAAAAATAGCATAGTTCATTTGAATCACATAGAAGCTTGAGTTATAATTGAATCATCATAAATGATTAGTTCGAGTACCGGTGGTTAGGCGTTGAGAACGTCTATTCAGTGGTACTTTTTCGATGAATCAATCTATAAGCAATGTAGGAGGAACAGAACTATGCCAGCCACTAATAATTCGAATGAAATAGATGAGTACTATCAAACATACACTCACCTTAATACAGATACACTAAGAGAGGTCATCGAGCAACATATTGACGAACTTGAAGAAAAAAAGAGCAAATCTGTTTCTAAACGTTTGGAAGCAGCGATAAAGGTCTATCTAGATCGTACAAAATTAGAATAAAAAGGAAGAAAATGTGACACTTGTCATTACTTATCGGATGTCTTATTTAGAAAAACAAATTAACAACTTAAAGACTCGCAGGTACCCGTTGGTTAAAGGGAGGGAGTGGGAGGAAAGGAAGCAACTTTATTTAACTTTTTTTTGAGGAATATTGCAACCGGATGTCATATTATGAATTATTTTTATCTAAGGTTGTTTTTTGTGAGTTAAAAGCCCCTTTATAGAGTGTAAGTAATTAAAGTTGATAAAGGGGATATGTGAAATGAGTGCCTACAGATTAACTATTGTACGACACGATCCAACAACAATTCATCCATCGGAGATTCAAGAAGAAGGAAACAGATATGCTGCAGGTATTGCTGTTGCATTATTGGCATCTCATTTGCAACAGCAGCAATAGCCAATGGTGTTGGAAGACCGATTGGAGGTATGATTACTTTATTTGGAATTTTTTCGGCAGTAGGGAGCACACCACAAGATCTGACTGAAGAGTGAACTTTACGATTTAAATTAACAGAGTACCCTTAGATCGCCAATAATTCAACTCAAACATACGGGGGATAAATAGTATATTCTGTATTTGATCGAGATACAGGTGTAAGTAAGACGTTAGAACGAGTGACAACTGCTCGAACAGCGGCTTGATACGAAGAAAGATTCATAAAGCATAATTTGGAATAAAAATAACTAGAGCTAGGATTAAATTAGTTCAAGTGAAATTATGCTTTATTCTATAGTTACTAGTAAGAGTGGTCCATTAAGTTAGAAACACATTAACCCGTAATACACAACACACTAGGGGATTGCTCAACTAACCTCCCGCACCCCCTCAACACAGCATTCCCTCTAATCTTCATCACGCTTCTGTCCTTCTTGCCGCATGCTCCTTGTACGCAAAGTTCTCGCCCCCATACACACAGACCATTTGTACGTACAAATATTATCACTACGTATAAAGAGAATAGATACGTAGAAACAAGTAATTAGTAAGTTGCTGGAATAAGCGAGAAGAGGGAGGTTATGTGTATAGCTGCATTTAAGTTATCCCCTACTGTGTTGTATAGTGTGATAAAATAATGAAGAGAGTTACTATTCTTGATCAAGACAACTGGAAGAGCTGATTACTCTTGTTCATTATCTTATACCTCATTAGAGTGAAAGGGTGATCTCTACAAATGATCGAAAAATTAAACCTTAAACATAGTCTCCAATGGCTGTCTTTAGTTTTATTGAACATGCAGCCACTTACACCTGATGAATGCTATGACAAACTCATAAAAACCTTACCACCACCGCCACAACCAGGCAGTCCCACTAGAAAATACTCGAAAGATAAAGTACGAGCCTACTTAAAAGAACTGGAATCGTTAGGGACTATTGTTTCTATTAAAGAGGCTGGTGTGACCAGTTATTCGATTACGAAAAAAGGATACAATCAAGAAGAAGAGTGGCGTAACGACTTATTGTCTCGAATGAAGACCATTCAACAATCCCTACATATCCTACTTGATCGTATGAACGGTAAGACGTATTCGGAGCCAGTCATGGTACCAAAAGAAGACCGGGAGTTTGTACGTTCCCTGATCACTATAAAAGATGTGATTCGTTTTTATATCATTGACTCTCTTCAAAAAGAAAAATCTGAAACACTGACTAACCTCCACAGGAAAATGCTCAACCATTATGGATGGACTTGTAGCCCTTCCTACTTTTTATTAGTAGGGCGTAACGAAATGTGTGAGGGGGTAGACAGCGAAAACAACCCTCTAAAAGTGCCTGTCATCTTACTCAAGAGCCAATACGGAGGAAATGCGAACAGAAGCTACACGCGAGTCTATTCACTTTCTGATCCAGTAGCCGCACAGGAGTGGAAAGAGATCTATGCCACGACAGCCACCGATAGCATACAGGAAGCGTTAATCTTTACCAATCAATTGATGGGATTGCTACGAGAAATGAGAACGGGGTGAGTATATGAGTGATATTAATAACATTGTATTGTCCGGTAGACTAACTGCTGATCCCCAGCTTCATTATGTCAAAAAGGGGAATGAGCAAGTGCCTGTCTGCAATTTTAGCATCGCATCAGAAGATAAATTCGGCAGAACAAGCTTCATACCGATTATTGTATGGAGGAATTACGGGGAATCGGTAGCAAACTACGTAGAGAAGGGCCAAGAGGTCATCGTAAGTGGGAGTATATATAGTCGGAAGGATACGAAGTCAGGAAGAACGTTTATTGAGTTACATGCAAACGAAGTGAAGTACGGGAACAAAGCAGGCACAAGTCATGACAACGTTTAATGAACTCATTGTTAAACTATGCGAGCCTTTTCCTAAAGAAGTCCATGAACCTCGTTTTGACGGTCATGGCACGTATATTCCCATCCACATATACCTGCTGCGGCTTAATGAAGTGGCTGGTGAGCACTGGACACATGAACGGATAGGTGAACCAATCTTTTATATGGAGGACAAAATGGTGCATACTGTTGTAAAGGTATCCATCTTAAACAGGAGCCATGTAGGAGAGGGGTTCTCTAAATTCCAAGTCGATGATAAGGGAAGAGTCATTAACCGACATTACGCGATTCGTTCAGCTACCAAAGATGGGATTAGAGATGCGATTTCCTTCTTTGGAATGGGCAAACCTCTTCAAGATACAACCAAATCATCGACACATGACACTCTTACCAATGATCATCAAGCTTCGACTAGTATGGTTGATCGTACATGTGTAAAATGTAATGTTACTTTATCAGAGCATGACTTGAATAAACTTAATCGTTTAAAGATCAAATTCGATTACTGTATTGATCACATACCTAAGCATTTGAGAAAGAAAAGTATGATTTAATAGTTGAACTTAAAGGAGAAGATTGTAATGGAAAACCACGAGATTAATCAAGTTATTGAAGATTTACGTAGCAGCAACCTTCATTCTTATCACGTATCCATTTTCAATCATTCAGGGGGAATGCTCAAGTAGGGGGTTCTGTCATATATACCTATGAGGTTGGATGGACTAAATAGTTAAATATATAGGCTCTTCGGAAAATCGTGTTGAAGTGGAAGATTCACAGACAAAATGTTTCTACTTATTTCTCCATTTCTTCGTGCTTATTTAATAAATTATTTTTTTGACGAAAATTTGATGTTTTTATTCCCCATATCGTCGTGCTAAAATTGACTGGGTTTCTCGAGTTACATCTTTAATTGTGAGTGGAATAATCAGTAGAAGGGAGTAAGAGATCTATGGAAGTAATTGACCCGCATATCCTCCAAAATATAAAAGGAGAATTAAATTCTCGACTGATTGATGATATTGTTAAGTTCTTATTTGATCGCAAGAAATCTAAACTTACTAAAGATGAATGGTTTGAACAATATTTGGAAGATATTCTAAAAGATTATTTCATCCCAGAACGTGGTCAAATCATCGATTACTCTATAATTAAAAAGAAGCATATAAAGAAGAGACAAGATAACAAAAGATCTTGGATCAAATCCCTTAAAGAACATACGGACTCTCCAAATAACCCATTAGAACAAGAATATTTCATGAGGCAAAAAGTCGCTCGAGAAATTGATAATAATCAAATAAATGAATTATTAAATGAATCCTTAGATACATTCATGACTAAAAAACTTGAAGAGCTTGAAATATGGAGAAAAAATAAGTATGCACCAATTAGCTCTTTCCCATATCTTCACACTAAAACTAAATCTCAGATTAAGTTAGCATTTCAAGTGGATATCGTGCTTGATATATCAGAATTTTTAATACAGAACAATGGGAAGATGCAGAAAGAAACTTTGTTTCAAGTAGAAGCATTTGTGAATAATCCTATATTTAGTGGCAAGTCATTTGCACTAGAAACCCAAGATGCTGCACACGATAGTCTATACAATGATTACGTTGTAGATGATGATTTTGTACTAAGAACCATTATAAAACTTAATGAAGGTGATACCGTCCGCGTAAAGAAAAATACTACTCTAGACGAAAAGGATTCTACCATTATTCAATATATCCTATCTCAAAGAGATGAATTGTTCTTCACTAACCGGACTATTGAAGTAGATCTCAGAGATCTAGTTAAAGTAATTTATGGAACCTGTGGAACAAAACAAAATGATTTAATAGAAAAACGTCTGAAAAAAATTAAAAATTATAATATAGAAGCCATTATAAACAATACCGAATACTCTAAGCCTTCTTCGGTAGAATACAGTATTTTTGATAGAATTTTTGTTGGGAAAAACCCAAAGATAAACAATGGAAATCGTTATGTAGAAATAGTCGTTGGAGATACCATCTATCAACAGGTTATAAATTCAAAAATTATTAGTGTATATAGAGATTCGTTTGGGGCCCTTAATAACCCAATTTCGAGAGTTCTAATTTATGCTCTCCAAAAAGAGAGACTAGAACGACACATAAATCATCGCTCGTTAGAAGATCTATATTCATATAAATTTTTCCTGAATCGAGTTCGCTTCAAAGACCCCAAAAATATAAATGATAATTTAGCAGAGATTTATAACTCTTTGCACGAATTTAAAAAACAAAATATACTAATCCAAGATTTAAAACAGGTATATCAATCGTTTGAAATTACTTTTATTCCATTATCTAATATTGAGATAAATGATTTTTTCAGACGTGACAAAGAACAAGCTATAGAAATATCCCCCACTATTTGATAGTGAGGGATATTATGTTTCGCACTTTTTGCTGTACTTCATACTCTATTTCGCACTTTTTTCTGTACTTCATACTCCGTTTCGCACTTTTCGCTGTACTTCATACTCCATTTCGCACTTTTCGCTGTACTTCATACTCCATTTCGTACTTTTCGCTGTACTTCATACTCCATTTCGCACTTTTCGCTGTACTTCACTTAAAATAAGGTAGTTTAAAGAATTATTTTTAGATACACTCGTAAGAATATTTAGGTCCATTTCGCACTTTTTCGTGTACTTTACAACTCATTTCGCACTTTTTTGTGTATTTCATGTCTGGTTTCGCACTTTTTCGTGTACTCTATAACTCATTTCGCACTTTTTCGTGTACTTTCTATTAAAAAATACATAAAATATTTTAAATATCTTTATGTACCAGTGGTTTCATACTAAAACGCGCTTTTTGGTGTACTTTACTTTGTTGTAAAAAACCCCTAGTAAATAAGGCTTTTCAATTGATTTCGCACTTTTTAATGTACTTTATGTACATTTTACCAATTCTATTAACCTTGCTATAATTTAGTTGCTAGAGAGATGTTGTATAGGTATTTACTTTAGACAGGATATTATGCTCAAAAAAAAAGAGCTGATCCTGAGATCAACTCTACTAGTAAACTGAAATCTACAAACGCCAATTTGTAGATAGGCTCATTCATCACATGGATTGCGACTCCTGATGAATGTTGAAACGAACAAAAAACTAAATAACCAAACAAACCAAACTTCGCAAAAAATTTTTCGTGCGAGGTCGTCTTTAATTTTGTCTTTTTTAGATAACTAAATTATATCGTATCTTTCACTTATTTTTCAAGTGCTGTCACCATTATTCATAACAACTATTCAAAAGAAGGAGGTGAACATAATGATTCTACTTAATGACTTAGCCTTTAATGGGGAAGAAACCAAACCTGTTGCTGTGAGCTTTCCATTTTATAAGAAAGCCTTTGGAATGGATGCTTCAGACAAAGAAAAGCTTGGTAAGGTCACTCATGCAGAAATTGACCTTATGCTTATTCTTCATAAGATTTGTAGTACCAATGGTAAAATTCTATCAACCAATCGTCATCAAATTTTCCGTCGTTATAAAGCTTATTTCGAAAAATCTTGTACACAATCCCAGTTCTATAAAGCCTTTAATCGCTTCGTTTCTGATGGACTAGTTAGCGAAAGTAAAGACCAAGACTCTGGCTTATATACATATACACTTCAATACTTCTTAAATGAAAATCAGGTAACAGAACGATATGTTTGTCTATCACCCATCGTATTTTCATCTGCTTTTCATTCTGTGACTCTTGCAGCTCGTAAGCTTTTCATTGTGGCTTCTATGCGTCAAGGGAATAACAGCTTTATCGCATATCCATTGAAATCTGAAAAAGGCTTATACCAACTTCTACGAAAGAACCAACCAGCTCATGTACAGTCTGTTTTTAGAGAACTACAGGGTGATAACAAGGCAGGCTTGGTGCTATTTGATAAAGGTACCTTACTCAAAAAAAGAGGGGTCTATACAGACGTTCTATTCTCCGTAGACAGCAAATATCGTATCGCCCCAACTGTAGGAGATAAGTTTAGGGATACGTTGAAGCCAGTGATGAGGTATCCGCGTAAGATGAACTTTATTTCTAAACTACTAGCATCCGAAGGTGTCGCTGAATTACAGGAGGAAGTAGGGTCATTTATTCATCTCTTTAAGCGCTTGGGGTATCGTGTGATCAGACAAGTCATTCGTGAATTATCGCTAGTCTTTAAAGAAACAGGTGTTATGCCTCATTTAATTGATTTTATAAAGAAGCAATCGACTCGAAAGAAAGAGAAAGAATTGGTTGACCTTGCGTATGAACATGGCTTAGCTGAGCATGTAGCTCACTTTAATAAAGGCGTAGATAGAGAGGACGCTCTTCACCAATTTATTGTGAAAGTCTCACAAGACATTCCGTTACATAAAATAGGTAAAGCATTTAAGAAAGCTAAGAATGTCATTGATACGCATGGTTTACTACAAGCCATAGATGTTACTTTAGACGATTATCACACCTACACTCGATTAAATAGATACCAGGAAATTCTTGCTGTGAGGCTTCGTGCGGAGCAGCTTCAAGTAGATCCGTCTTACTACAAGCATCTAGAGAAACAGGCTAGTTGTGAATTAGAATTAGGTGCTACTTTAGAGGGTTCCATTGACTGGTTATTAGCAACCATTGAAGCAAACGCACACCTGCATCCGTTACCTGAGCGTCTTACAATCGCGGAACCATTGCATACCTTCATAGGCTCCGTATGGAACCGTCCCATCTTTAATAGCTATTAGACATAGCTCTCTTTAAAAATTTGAGTAAAGAGGGCTGTTAGTCATGGCCGCATGTACTTCTAATATGAAGATATAATAGAAAGAAAAAGATCGCTGTGAATCACCTTATCTCTTTATCTTAAAAAACCATAAAGAATAATGGGGATTATCTTAATAAGGTGGATAAGAAGCACTAATTGGTGATAATTCATTATCACATAACCCTCTTTTCTACAATAAAAATTCACCCTTATTTTTACAATGGTTTTTTAATATTCTATGTTGCTTTCTTTATGATTTTCATAAGCTTTACCTGAGGTAAAACCGACATTCATTTATGGTTTTTTAATCTAAAAACGCTTGAAACCATTAATATATAGACTTTTAAAGAGAGTACTAAAAGAGTGCCTTTAAGAGAATTTAGTATTAGAAGTATTACTTCATATTAGGCAAATCTTCATTTCACACAAAAGGGATTGGAAATAAGAATGGTATAATTTATTTAAGAATACAAGGAGGATTCAATTATGAGTTTAAAAGTACGGGATATTCTTTCTGATGAAGAAAACAATCAACTTTCTATACTCAAAATACAGTTATTGAATGCTGATACAATTAAAGAAGCGAATAATATTAAAGAAAAAATGGATCAGATTGTACTTATTGCAAAAAAAAGATATTACCTGAACAAAGGGAGTAGTGAGTAAGCTGCTACGTGTTCCTTAAAAAATGGTCGACAAAAAAGGCAAGGTCGTCATTAACCTTTCCTCAATGAGCGCACCTTCACCAATGACAAAAGTACCTGCCTACAGCTCAGCAAAAGCAGCGATTGATAATTTTACGTAATGGTTAGCTGTGCATATGGCCCAATCAGGTGTACGTGTGGACGCGATCGCACCTGAATTCTTTTTAACAGAACAGAACCTTAAGCTTCTCAAAAATGAGGATGGTATGGTAGCCTAACTGAACTTTCAGATCATTACTCACACACCAATGAGACGATTCCGTGAACCGAAAGATTTATCGAGAACGCTCTTGTGGCTAGCAGAAGATAACATGTCCGGATTCGTCACAGGTATTACAGTATCAGTAGATGGTGGATTTATGTCGTACTCTGCGTATAAGGAATAAGGAAGGCACAGCCCTTTTCGGTTGTGCTTTTTTGGTGATCGGGAGGTGGATTATAGGGTGTGATCCAGATAGACAAAGAGAAGCCAGTAGCTAAAATGCCTTTCACCTTTCTGCATAGTAATAAAAGGTTCAATTGTCGTAATTTAAAAGAAATAATATTAGGTGTGTAACGGAAAAGACTAAAAAAAGCGAGGAATTCTAATATGGCTATTAGTGGGTATTGCCTTGTTATATCGCCAATGGGCAAAAAAAGCCGTTCACGAATCAAAACGCTTTTCAAACAACTTTCCTGTTACACCTAGCGGACAGCCAATGCCTGTACACACGTGGGACGAAGAGCCCGGGGTAACCTGTGACAATACTTACAGCCCTACAATAGAAGAAGAGTACGGAAATAAATCCGACATGGAAATCAAACAGTTATCTGAATTAGCTGACGTACATGCCAAGCAAGAGAGAAATCTAAATAGAGGTGACCTATCAGACCCATGGTAACTAATATGATTAAATTGATTATTATTTTCTATATTTAAGAATGGGTTTAAAGAAACTATTTTAAGATCAAGTTAACTAAGAAAACAGTTTGTAATTAATTTGCCAAGAAGGTTAAACTCTTGGGCGATTCAAAAAATGTTTGAAAAGTAAGAAGTTTCATTTGAGAAGCATTTAATGAATTAATGTTAAAAATAATAAGTCTCTATGGAGACTTAATTAAAAACAGATACCTTATTTTTCCATTTACCCACAAAAAAAAGACTTGTTGCGTTGAACATGGTTATAGGTTGATGATTAATATGACGATTATCGCATTAAAAAATTGATCATATTTAAACTCCAATCTTAATAGACCTGCAAAATGGATTTTTTTGCAAGTTAGTAACTGATAATATTTTGAAAATTTAATGGCCAAGGTTAAACATGCTATCTACAGCCGGAATAAATGAGCCATCTTGGTTAATGGTGGGACGTTCTCTTTCCAAAGGTTTAAATGACAGTAGCCTGTATTGGGCCCAATTTTTAATACTAATTTCATCAATGTATCCTTCTGCCTTCACGAGTTCTCTTATAGATTGGATAAGATCATTATCAAATATCATATTCCCACCTGTAAAGGCACGTTTAATTATATGGCGGTAGGCCTCGCCTACTCTCCTTTCGATATGTAGCCATTCTGAATGGTGACTACCCAGTACGTCATAAGATTTATCATCATCATATAGACCACATGCTCTTGCACAGACTCCTGTATCTTTATATCGGTATCAATCAATGTAGAATCGTTTTCCATGTTTTAATAAGAGATTTGTAGCTTTAGTTAGATATCGATTATCTCGAGATCCATTTAAACAGTCATCAATAGCATTAATGATATGAGTTTGCAGCCTAGGTAAAACGTATATATTCTTAAAGAAATCTACGACTTTATCATTTTTCATATACCACTCTATCGAATGATGATGATCTCTGAAATAATGAGTTAAGGCTTCTCTATACAACTTGACACCTGGGACTCCAAATTCTAGAAATAATTCATTTTTAAGGCCAATCAAGTATCGAACTTGCATATTTTCTTGAAGTTCATTAATCCCTTTGAATTGTCTAAAGTCTATATTGTATTCTTCGCACAATTGCTCCAACTCAATATATGAACTGATATTATCAAGGATAGAAGACTTTCCTACTAATTTAGGATTTACTGCAATAGATAAAATGTGTCGTTTACCAAAAGATGCTCTAGCTTTCTTTTTCGATGTTACAGAGTATCCAAGGAATTCTTTAAGTGTCGATATATCATTTGATGATTTTCCATTTAGACAAATCTTTTCTTTACCAACGCGAATTGTAATCAATTGATTTTGAAGTAGGACTGAAAGTGCTTTAAAAGCTTCGTTATGATTTTCAAACAATACATCCTTTGATCGAGTAAAAGATGTTTGATACAAATTTTCAAATGCAGTTAAGTGGTATGTCCCCGGCTTCTTAAGCTGAAGTAAGTAAAAGAGCATCATAAGAGGTCTTTTCGACATCTCAAAAACGCTAGAGAAAGTCATAAATTCATAACTATTGATGTAGCGATAACTTAACTCATTTTTATCGTTATAGGAATAAGCAAACGTGATCGTATCTCCTACTGAATGTAGTATCTTATTTTCTATCAGGTTTTCAATGGCTTCTGAAAACTTAGAGTATTTTAAAGAAAATTTCTGTTTGAACATTTCCATATGAACAAGTCCATCATGATCTGTATATCTAGCAATGTGAGGGATTAATTTGATGCTTGTAGGTGTTAATTTCTGTAGAATAGTTGGAGTGAATATTTCTTTTTTAAACATATAATGGCCTCCTCTTTAAACTTATCGTTTCATTAAATTTCTGGTGAGATAAAAAACTATTATAAACAACCTTAACGATTTGAAAAATATACCTGCAACAGTAGACATTTTCCTCATAAAAAAAGCCCCCTCATTGAAAATAGGCATAATTATCCTATTTCATAATGAGGGGGCTTCCCATTCATGAATATTTACTTAATCTTATTATAGAGTTTTGCGTACATAATTTCAACATTAGTTATGTTATCAATCAATGAATTAGTAACATTGTTAATCTACTATAAAAGCCACTACACATGGATTTTATAGTATGTGCAGCGGCTGTATACAACCCCGACTATCCTTCTTATGTTAAGTAATACTATTTTCCTTATGCCCCTCCTTCCCTTCAGCTTGTGATGCAAAAAAAAGCTCTTTAAGATATAAGATGTGAGTCACTAGTGAAAAGTGGTTCATTAGTGACAGTATTCATGTAGCTCATTAATGACGAGTGGTTCACCACTAAAGTAATTATGATGAATCACTACTCCACAAAGAGTAACATAAGGATAGGAAACGGAAATTTTATACTTGTCTTATAACCCTTATTAGTTCTATGATGATGATAGATAGTGAGTCACTGGTGAAAAGTGACTCACTGCTAAACAAACAGTGAGGTGATAAAGATGGATCATCAATACTGGAAGATTACTGACTTTGCTGAGAAAATATCAAAAGAAATGCAAATGAAGTATGGTGATGAACGTGAGGGAGTTCACTACAACACAGTGGATAAATGGTTCAAAGCGCTTGAGAGCAAAGGAATCCATTATGTCATGAGAGTGACGGATGAGAAGGTATATGATGAGAGCGACTTTCAGATTGGGTGCTACATCTATGAGAGTAGAAAGAAGAAATGGAGATTAGATAGCATCTACGAGAACTTGAATAATGTATTTGAGTTAAGACCTTCAGAGAAGCTAATGGACAACAATGATGAATCACTCATGAACAACGTGAGCATCAAAGAAGAAGTGGAAATCCTTATGCAACAGCACCTTGAGGGTCAAAAGAAGGAAATGGAACGATACAAAGAGGAGCTCTTTAAGGCTGTAAAAGAAGTAGCGGCAGCAGAGATGAGATCGTACCAGGCACTGCTTCCTGAACCAGATGACAAGAAAAAGGCAATGAATGATTATCTGACCATTTCACTGAAGGTAAGTATGAATCTCGAAAGAGAAGCTATAATCGAATGGGAGAAAAAACCGTTTGAAGAAAGAATGAAAAGAGTTGGTTGGTTTAAGAAGGAAGAAGACCTCTACAAGAGAGAATCTTTTGTGAGGGAGTACAAAATGCTACATAAAAGAGAAGCGATTGAAAAAGCAATGACGGAAGAGTGACCGGATAGATGGTCACTCTTTTTTCATGTTTAGCGTTATAACGTTAGAGTTCATCTGGATTATTCGCACTAACGGAAATTATATATATTTTTGTATATACATTTATATTTTCGTTTGTATCACTTAAGTATGTATAGTTCGACAAACGCTTATAAATAATATATAATTACAATAGTTAATACGAAGATATATACATTTATATAAGGGAGTGATTTATATGGTAGTAATGAACATGGACGTAGCAAACGATAACGGGAATAACGAACAAGCTGTGAAGGTGAATGGTGCTTTATATAGACAACCAAATACATATGCAATGCCAGAAAGACCCTCATTTGAAGACAATAGTGAACCTGAGACGTTGATACCAAACCTCTTAAATGAATTAGAAGTTGATATTCAGTCAGATAGCATTGACTTCGGTGGTCATTATTTCATTGGTAGGAAAGCGATTAAAAGTAAATACACAGCTCATTCAATGAGTGTTGATAGTGAGAACAAGTATGAAAGTGACTTGCCGATCATTAATACATTAGGGTTGTTAGCGGGAATAGCTGTTCAAGATTCTTATAAAGAGTCAAATAAACTACCAAAAGAGATTAATTTGAACGTAGATATGGCTACGGCTCTACCAGTTAATCAGTGGTCGCGAGAAACATCTAGTATCTTCTCAAAGCGTTTCATGGACGGTTTGCATACGGTGATTGTCTATATTGGGCATTACAAAGTACGTGTGACTGTAAGTTTTACTTACGTGAAAGTGATTCCAGAAGGGACGCCAGTCCTGTTTAACTTAATAGAGGATCAAAATGGGAATTATAGAAACGATAATATCTTTGATGAATTTAAGAAAGAGTATGATCTGAATGTCGATGGCGAATACTTCCAAGATAAGAGAATTAAACATGTTGATATTGGGGATGGTACATGCGACACACCGCTAACAATTGGATACGAATATGATCGAGACTTTGTAAATGGGATTTCTACAGGTATTGGACATTCTATTAATAAAGCTATTGATCTATTTAAACAGGAAGTCAGTAATATGAATATTTCTCGTCAACAATTTATTGACTATGTTAAAGAAGAAGGCCATCCATACCACGAGAAGGCAGTAAGACTTATTAAACAATCAATGCGTTCCGAGGTAAAGTCGATACATGACCACATTGTAGATGAACTGAAGAAGGCTTCTAACGAAGTAGATGTTATCTGCGTGTATGGTGGTGGCTCTATACTAATGAAAGATCAGCTTTACAAACCGCTTAAAAAGCTATGTGATCGTCCGGATGTACCAGCTAAACTTCTGTGGATTCCTGAACAATATGCGCCATTAATGAATGTAGAAGGACTTAATATCTTTTTACAAACGGTGTTTCCGCAATTGAAGGAGAAGGAATTAGCATCTAAATAATTAAAAAAGGGTGCAATTATAGCGTTGCGCCCGTCTTTTAATATTTAGTAGGAAAGGGGGTAGAAATATGAGTTCATCAAGAAAGAAAAAGCTCAAAAAACGCGGAGAAGCAGTTATTATGCGAACCAAAAGGAATGAGCCGAACTTTATTATGGATTGGATCAATACTCAGTCCAACATCAGTGAATCTCTTAGGCAGTTAATTGAGAGAGATGTAGCTGAAAATGGGTTGAGAGATGTTAATGACGACATACTGAATAAGGTAGCGATGGGGGTAGGAAGTCAGCGCCCATTGGGACGTACAAGCTTTTTAGAGGAAAAGCAGCCAATACCTTCTACGCCTATCAGTAATCAGCATCAATCCGAGGACAGTGGTGAAGATCAGAAAAGCAGCTTAACGAATCCTACAGCTACTGATCCTCTAGAAACGGTTCCACAAAGCCCTGTATATCCTAATGATTCTAAGGCTTTATCCAATATAGAGAATCGTTCAGAAGAGAATGAAAGGTCATCATCAGTCGATAGGAATAGTGTTAATGAAAAAGAAGAGAAAAATCGTGAACCTAGTGTTGCTGGAAATGCGGAGCAGAATGAATCGTCAACTAGTGATAAAAATAGTAGTATAGCAAGCGCTACCGGGGGTTCTAACCAGAAGAAGCGTGTGAGAAGAGGGCCTATTGATATTAATCAGTGGAGCTAAGGGTTCGCAATGATTAAAGCGAAGGGTAAAACAAATTAAGGGTAGGAGAGCAGCGTATTTCTGCTTTACCTATCCCTTTTGTATTACAAAGGAAAACATTTACCACAACAACGGAGTTGGGTTTTGTTGCACTAACGCCTCCAATAATAGAAAAAGGAGTGCAATTCCTTATTCAAGGAAAGCACCCTGTCTACTTGATTTTTTCAGTTTTAAGATCAGCGATGACTTTTCTCAAAAACCTTCTTGTTTGGTCTATATCTGCAATGGTGTTGTTATCAAAACGGCTATCAGCCCATGATGTCTTGCCAGTGGAGCGTATGAGTAATTTTCCACCCTTAATTAAGTAATGATTGGTTTCTTTAAAATTTCTATCGACGAAATCAGTCGTTTTCGCAAATCCTTCATTTATATTTAAGAGTTTTTGTATTACATCTTTCGTTAATCTCATTGTTATTATCCTCCTCAAATTCCGATTTATCTCTTGCTTAAACAAGTATTTACGCGCTCCCCAATGATAGTTCACACATACTGAGCAATACAGCGAATATCCCCATTCGCCCACAACGCCTTTATTATTTCTTTTACATATTCATCCATTGAACCCCCCTCCGAATAAAGAATGAATATGTATTTATATATTTCTATATCTACATTTATATGAATATACATACTGATTTATATATTAATATTTATATCGACTTATGTATATACAATTATGGTTTATAATAAAAGTAACTTATACATATAAACTTTTATATTACCTTTATATATACAAAAATAATAGTGTATTAAGCTATATTTCCATTTGAAAGGGGCATCGCTTTTAGGATGTTGAACTGATTACAAGTCTAAGTAGATTGATTGGATGCGATTAAGAGTATTCGGAAGCTCATTTATTAACTCCAGAACATACAAATTGATCTCATAATGTGAATATTATAGTCTAATGTTGATTTGAAATAATGCTGTACCGTTTATAAAAAAGATGTACCGTTTTGAATAAAGTCGTACCGTTTGTAAAAAAGATTGAGCAAAATATGGGCATTAATTAAAGATAAATAGCTTTGAATCAAGGTTTACGATGAAATATGATTAAACTTTTTTAAGAATAGTGGCTTTGAATTTAAGGTGTTGAGGTAGTTTTAATCAATCTTTATTTCAAAAAGTCATGTACGACAGTACGGTATATCAACGATTGTCATACATTTTTACTCAAACTTTATTCCATATCTACATCTAACTTAATGATTAGATATAACCTTATTTATTCAAAGTGAATTTCTTTAATGAAACTCTATTGTTACACTCCAATTCACAAGCGTGCTTCACAAGCGTGCTTCACTGGCATGTAGACCTTTATGCTTGTGAAGCACGCCGATGAATTGACATCATGATCGTGGAAGGTGAATTTATGCTATTGTAGCAACGGTTTGCTCGTCCGAGGTAACGACATTGAAATCAAGACTTATACCTTTTATTTTTTTATTATTTGCCGTCCTTTAAGTAAGGATTCTCGAATAAATAATCGATTAAAAGGTATCGAATAAATTAAAATTAAGAACTCAATTTAAAGATTATTTGGTACTTTAAAAGGAAAATATCATTTAGTCCTTTTACATAAATATACATGAGTATACATCATTTATAAAAATATTAACTTGAATGAATAAGATTTAAATAGTAAAATAAACAAAGTAACTTAGGCGCGGTCCTTCTCTATAAGATAGCGTTATATAAGTTGTAAGTAACCTATATAAAATGAGTGAACAATAGAATAATTAATAGACTATAAGACGAAGATCTCGCTATGTACCTCCATGTCAGGAGTGTATTTAGCGAGATTTTTTTGTTTTACTTTAAATATAGGTTACGAAAAGACTATTAGTGGTGTAGGGAGATATTGAAATATAAGAGGAAAGGAGTGCTAAAGTGAAATCGATTAAGAAAATTGATAAACGAACTAAAGTATCTAGGTGGTGGAAAGGGGTTGTGCTTAGCGAATTAGACATTTATAGTTTTTAATTATGAATGAATGCTGACTACAGCCATGAGATAGAGCCAGCTATGTCATATTTTAGAGCCACTTCGGACAAATTCGAGAGCATAGCTTTTCCTTTTCTTTCTCTCATCGAACGTTCTCCGTCTATAAAAATATTGTAGGAGTCATGAATAATCCTATCCAGTATCGCGTCAGCTAAAGTATCTTCTCCAATTTTCTCATACCAACCCGGTGTATCGAATTGAGAACAAAAGATCGTTGATGCTACTTGATGGCGAGATTCTACTATTTCAAGTAAATCTCTAGCTTCAAGGTAGTGAGTAACCATTCGTCATATAGGTTCGTTGTACCCGCTGGGCTGTTTAGGCCTAAGGCAATTCATCTCCACCTAAATGGTATGCCCCTAACACCAATCAGATGTCTTCTTGCCGAAAAACGATAAGCTAACTTTATCGAATACTTAAATACGAATTAATAGCTTAACTACTTCTGATGAGATCATCAATCGCTGTATAGAAAGGAATTCATTTATGCACATAGAAAGACTATGAATAATTAATAGTAAGGGGTTTCAAATGACAGGCATGAATGACAAGCGTGAATGACAGGCGTAAAGGCCGTCACCATTGTCATTCACGCTTGTCATTTGGCGTTACAAGCATATATAGGCTAAATGAGTATTCAGAAAGCCAACTTCAGCACTTCGCACAAAGTGGATTTTATCGAGACTTATACCCACCAAATTTTCTCTGAACGGTCCATTTATCACTCAAATCGATTCATACTAAACGGGTCATAATACGACCTAAGAACATTTTAATTATGAGTTTGATTCTTATCTCTTTACTATCGTCATTGAAGTATATGAGAATGAAATCTGCAAATAAATATACATCGATATGCACAATTAACTTAAGATATTTCTTGATTAGAGCCTACAGAAATAGTAAACTCAATAAAGAAACGAACCCACTTTTGTAAACCTTGTATGACTTTAAGAAGAAGTAACCTACAGAACGAATAGAACAACTTAATAAATAATAGATTACATAAGACGAAGATCTCGCTATGTACCTCCAAGCCAGGAGTGTATTTAGCGAGATTTTTTTTTGGACTCAATAGGTTATTTTCAGATTAATATAGGCGAAGGTTAAAGAAGGTGTATAAGTGTAAGGAGGTCTTATGTGGAACCTATTAAGAAGTTAGATAAAAGAATTAAGGTTTCTAGATGGTGGAAAGGAACAGTGATCAAAGAAGTTGATATTTACAGCTTCTTAATCATGAATACGTTTAGAGAAGTGGGATCAGTTCATGTGAGGAACATACTTGATCCAGCTGGAGAAAAACATGCTACTAGCTTCTCAGTGAGATTGAGAAGGCAAGGTGAACGTATGTACTGTAAAGTGAGGATCATTAACATCAACAGACCTCAGTTCAGACTTACTATGATTTCGTTAGCTAAAAAAGGTTATGAAGTGTTGAGTGAAGATTTAAAAATACTTGAATCTAGACCATTTAAGACGCAGCAACCATTGAGTGTTTCTCTTCACCGACTCACAATGTTAGACGCTGTTTCAAAAATGATAGGGGCTGCTTATCAGAGATCAGGGATAATAATGGATAGGGATAGTGTGGTAATACAAACGGCAGAATTGTCAACGCGCTGGTTTATATTTGAAAGCTGGGAAGCAGCTGCATTAGAGACTGTGGAGGAAGGCGAACATATATTCCCTGTTGCTGTTAGACGAGTTGAGGATACAGAAGAATACATCTACTTAGATCTTCAATGTATTAATCCATATCTTTATCCATATGTTCGCTTGTTAAATGGTGGAATAAAAACAGATGAAACAATCATCAAACCCGATTGGATTCTTAAATTAAACGAACGAGTTATTAATATTGAAATTGATACGGGAACGGAGAATCTAAATCGATTAAAAGAGAAGCTAGATGACTACAGATTGTTATTAAACGAAGCACCATATAAGAAATTTGATCATTCTATTTACTTTATTTGTGCAGATGAAACAGCTAGAGCTGTAAATGTAACCAACAAGATTCAACGCATAAGGACTATGAAGAGAACCTTGTCTGAACATCCTACATTTATTGAGGAGGATATTGAATTGTTTATACTACCTCTCAAACGTGCTGGAGAAGTCTTCCAAGAACATAATTACAATGTGTCAGGTATTCGAGCACAGCATCATAAAACGCAATTCTTGCGTGAGTTGTTTGAGGGTATGAAATTCATTCCCTCCGTTACTTCTAAATTCTATTTTGAATTTGAACAGAAGAAGGAAATAGAGGAGGAGTTATCACTTGCCGACTACGAGTTATTAATTAAGAGGAAATCGAAGGATAGAGAATTCTCTTATATCGCTATCCTCTATATGCAAGAGGGGAGTGTTCGAGATTATGTGAGGTTGAAAAATCTTAATCAGCTTACGCAAGATAGCCGATTTGATGTGGAAGTGTATGCAATTTATAATTCGCACGACTCTATTGAATATGATGGGTTGATAAATAGCCTTCCTTTACATGAACGAGTGTTCCTTACTTCTATAGAAGATTTATCGAATGTGGAGGGTGATTATAAGATCTATACTAACAAGTTGAAGGTGGTGCCGTTCATATGATACTTTGTGGTATGAAGTTAAAGCGGTTTATTGAACTACTGATTAAATTCATTCATATGAATTGGATGATAATTGCCAAGGAGATATTTCACATACAACTCAAACTATTTAAAACCCTACTATTTAAAAACAGTGTAGTTACTAATTTCTTGTTAAGTGACTACAGCCATGGAGTAGATCCACTTATGAAAGATTTATCGTTCGAAGAACGTCATCAAATACGTCTAGAAAAAAGTCGATTTGGTCTTAACCCTTATCAATATATACTACATTTGTTTGAGGAGCTTCCCAATATTGATATTAGTAACGAAAACGCAATTGATCAATTGCTTCCTTGGTCAAACAGCCTCCCAGAGCACTGTCGAATAAAACAAGATAAGTAGATTATAGGTTAGTTCCCATCTTTATCATAGATGGGAACTATTTGACGTCTACCTCTTTATAGCAAAAAAATTTTTTAATAGTGATTTTTCTAAACTAGTTTGGTAAGATTAAGCAGTTATTTATATATTTTAGGAAGAATTACAAAATGAAAGTTCTAGAGTTTTTAAAAAAGCGATGGAAGTATGTATTAATTGTATTGATTGCATTGATTATTGGAGCGTCTGTCGGTCCTTCTCAAGAGCAACTAGATAATGTGAATGCTGAAGTGAAAGAATTAAAGAAAGAACTATCAACGAAAACTGAAACAGTAGCAAGTTTAGAAACCCAAAACAATGATTTGCAAGCAAAAGTAGATGAAGCTGCTCCATTTTTCAAATTGAAAGATGAGGAGCGTATGCAAAAAGAAGAAGAAGCAAAAGCTGCAGAAGAAAAACGTTTAGCTGAA
>NZ_NISN01000005.1 GCF_002797325.1 Bacillus sp. FJAT-45037
ATAGCATTCCTGTAGAGCGTTAATTTTCAACTTTGAAAAAAATAGAGCTCCTCAGTAAGATATGAGTATAGACACCACTCTAAAACTCAAAATCTAAGGAGGAAGCTCTACTATGAAGTTTAAAATGCAAGACAAACAAAATCAACTAATTGAACGAATTTCTGATAAACATCTCGTTGTTGGTGTGGATATTGCACAACAAGTTCACGTTGCTCGAGCTGTGAACTTCCGTGGGATTGTAGTAGGCGATCCTCTATCTTTTGAAAATAATGAAGAAGGCTTTACTAGATTACTGCAGTGGATCAATGAATTAAAAGAAACAAAAAATTTCAATACATCGATTGTAGGTATGGAGCCTACCGGACATTACTGGCTTAATCTATCAAAATGGCTATATGAACAAAACGTTGATGTGGTAACGGTTAACCCTCATCTTGTCAAAAAGAATAAAGAAAATCGAGATAATACTCAATCTAAGAGTGATAAAAAAGACGCTCTCGTAATCGCTGATATGGTGAAGAATGGTTATTATGCCTTTATCCGTCCAACTCCAGAAGCTTTTGAAAAACTTCGAGTACTTATGGCTAACCGTGATGTGATTGTTAAACGGCTTGTCAGTTCCATCAATCAATTAAATCGATGGGTAGATCTTATCTTCCCTGAACTTCGACAAGTGTTTAAGGACATAAAAGGGAAAGGGGCAATCGCAACCCTTCGCTTATTCCCTACCCCCATCGAATTACGTTCCATGGAAGCCCAGGATATCGTTGAAGGATGGAAAACAAAAATGAAGCGACACGCTGGACTAAAAAAAGCCCAATCACTAGTTGAATTAGCTAAGCATTCTGTTGGTAATCAACAAGCACATGATGCTTATAAATTACACCTAGAACAATTGCTTGAAGAATTTGATCTCGCTACAGTTCAACTTGAAAGAGTTGAAAAAGAAGTGACTGGTGTACTCGAACAAATTACATTCGCAAATAAACTACTTGCCATTAAAGGAATTAGTGAAATTTCACTAGCTGGCATTTTAGGAGAAGCAGGAGATCTAAGCGGCTTCTCTCACGGTAATTCCCTATTGCGATACGCGGGATTACATCTAGCAGAAGCTAGCTCGGGTAAATGGAAAGGACAAATTGTCATTTCTAAACGCGGCAGATCCCGGCTACGACGTTTCTTGTATTTAGCGACCATGAGCCTTGTCATGAACAATCCTGAATTTAAAGAGCTTCACTCCAATAATGTGAAAGTAAAAAAAATGAAAAAAATGAAATCAATTATGAAACTGCTTGGGAAACTTGCACGAATATTAGTTGGAATATCTCGAAAAAATGAGTCTTATTGTCCTAATAAAGTTCACGCTTTAGAACCTCTAGCAGCATAAAGCTTATTCTAAACACAAGGAATTCCATTAAAATTTTAAGGAGTACTAAAAGTAAGTAATTACCCGTTAATTTTTTATTGAATGTTGCCTTATTCGTAGGATTTCAAAGAAAGCACGGAGTACTGGATGTCTTCAACCAAAGGGCAATGACCCGTTCCGATAGCAAAACCGGCCTCCACCCCTTGGATAGGCATGACGAAGGAATGATAGGGCTTAGACCCGTTGAGACATGGGAGGGATAGCCTCCAGGGGCGGCGTGGAGAATACGTGCATTATATGGTAATAACTGGAGTTTTATCTACCTCCTTTATTTCAGCATGCCTTCATGTAGCCAAAATGGACCGACACTCATTCCAATCATCTATTACTGTTCTTACAAGTGGTTTGAAATCCTGCGAATAAGTGAGCATTTGAGAGATATACCTATCTAACTGAGGGAGTTGAAGAAGGAG